>JAJFTU010000229.1 GCA_021372775.1 bacterium
GCCGCCGACCGCGAAGCCGGCGCCCGCGGCGCCGTGGCGCGACGCCGCCGCCGCGGCCGGAAGCGAGGCGCCGCGCGCGGGGGCGGGCGGAGCGGAAGCGCCCCGCGCCGCCGAACCGTTCGCCGGCCTCGCGCACGAGGCGTCGCGGGAGAAAGGGGAACGGCGCAACCTCGAGGAAACGCTCGCCTCGCGTCTGCCGGTCTGGATCGGCTCGGCGGCGCTCTTCCTCGCCGCCGCCTTCCTGCTCAAGTTCACCTTCGACCGCGGGCTCCTCGGTCCGACGGCGCGCGTCGTGATCGGCGTCCTCTTCGGCGTCGCGCTGCTCGTTCTCGGGCAGCGGCTCGTCCCGCGGTCGGCGCGCGTCGCGCAGGGGTTGACCGCCGCGGGGATCGCCTCGCTCTACGCCAGCTTCCTCGCCGGCACGTCGCTCTACCATCTCGTGCCGCGTCCGGCCGGCTTCGGCCTGATGGTCCTCACGACCGCGGCCGCGGTCCTGCTCTCGCTGCGCCAAGGCCCGTTCATCGCCGTCCTCGGCCTCGTCGGCGGCTTCCTCACGCCGGCGCTGATCGGCTCGACCGAGCACAACCCGGTCGGGCTCTTCGGCTATCTCGCATTGCTCGAAGTCGGCCTGCTGCTCGTCGCGCGCCGGCGCGCGCTCTGGCCGCTCGCCGCGCTGACCGGGCTCGGCGGATTTGCGTGGGCGGCGCTCTGGCTCGCGCTTCGCTTCGAGCCCGGAGACACGCTGCCGGTCGGCCTCTTCCTGCTTGCGTCGGCGGCGTTGTTCGTCGTCGCCGGCCGGCGGCTCGCCGCGGAGACCGCGGCGCCGTGGGGCGGGGAGGCGTTCGCGAACGCCTTGACGCTCGGCGCGGTCGGCGGCGCGGCCGCGCTGACGGCCTGTCTCGTCGGCGTCGGGGACTTCGGGACGCTGGAGTGGTGCTTCCTCGGTCTGCTCGCCGCGGGCTCGATCGTCCTCGCGCGCTTCGCGACGCGGCTCGAGCCGCTGCCCTGGATCGCCTGGGGCGCGGGGCTGCTGCTGCTCGCGCGCTGGGCGTCGGCCGCGCCGAACGCCGCCGCCCTGCCGGCGTCGTTCGGCTGGACGGCGCTGCTCTACGGCGGCCTGCTCGCCGTCGGCGGCTACGCCGCGCTGTGGGGCGCGGCGTCGCCGGTCCGCTTCGCCGCCTTCTCCGCCGCGTCGGCGTTCGGCTACTTCCTCTGCGCGTGGGCTTGCCTGCGCGCGACGCCGCCGGCGGGGGGCTGGGGCGTTTGGAGCCTCGGCCTCGCCGCGCTCTTCGTCGCCGCGGCGATTCCGGTCGCGCGGCGCCGCGCGCTCGGCGCGGATCTCGACGCGCCGCTGGCGGCGCTGGCCGCGGCGGCGACGATGTTCCTTTCCGCCGCCGCGCCGTTCGAGCTCGACCGCTTCACGCTGACCGTCGCGTGGGCGATCGAGGCGCCGCTGCTGATCCTCGTCGGACGACGGACGGGGGTGAAGGGGTTGCGCTGGCTCGCCGCGGCGCTCGGCGCCGCCGCGCTGGCGCGGCTGGTCCTCAACCCCTACCTCTACGAGTACCCGCTCGGCGACACGCCGGTCTTCAATTGGCTGCTCTACGGCATCGGCGCGCCGATCGCCGCCTTCGCGCTCGCCGGACGACTGCTGCGTCCGCTCGAAAATCCCTCGGGGGAGCGGATTCCGAACGCCGCGCCGCCGCGGCTCCACGAGCTGTTCGAACTGGCCGCGATCGGCTGCGGGATGTTGTTGATCGCGCTCGAGGCGCGGCACTACTTCCACGCCGCGCCCGGCGTCGAGGGCGGGTTCCGCCTCGCCGACGCCGGCTCGTTCCACGTCGCCGAGGCGGGGACGATCGTCTCGCTTTGGGCGCTGCTCGGCTGGGGTCTCGACGCGTGGGGCGAGCGGGCCGCGCGCCGCTCCCTCGCGCTCGGCGGCCGCGCCGCGTTGTGCGCCGCCCTCGGCTGCGGGCTGCCCGTCCTGGGGCTGATCCTCGACCCGCTCTTCGCGCCGCGTCCGGTCGGCGCGACGCCGATCTTCAACGGACTCCTCGTCGCCTACGGCGCGCCGGCGCTGATCGCCGCGCTTCTCGCGCGGCGCGCGCCGCGCGTCGGCTGGCCGCCGGCCGCGGCGCGCCTCTGCGCCGCGGGCTCGCTGGTCTACGCCTTCCTCTTCCTCTCGCTCGAAGTGCGGCAGCTCTTTCACGGCGACGTGCTCTTCGGCGGCGCGACGACGAACGCCGAGATGTACACCTACTCCGCCGCCTACGTGCTGTTCGGCACGCTGCTGCTCGCCGCGGCGATCGCCACGCGCGGGCTCGTGCTGCGCTGGGGAAGCCTCGCCGTGATGCTGCTCGCGGTGGGGAAGGTCTTCCTCTTCGATCTCGCCGAGCTCCAGGATCTCTACCGCGTCTTCTCGCTGTTCGGACTCGGCGCGAGCCTGCTGCTGCTCGCCTACCTCTATCAACGCTTCGTCTTCGGCCGGAAGGAAACACGATGAGACGCGCCGCGGCTCTCGTCTCTCTCGCCTGCGCCGCGGGCGGGGCGCTCGCGGCGGCGCCGGCGAACGCGCCGGCGAGCGTCGTCGCGTCGCCGGCGGCGGGATGCGTCCGCGCGGCGCTCGACGCGCGGACGCTGCTCCTCGGCGGCGCCGAAGGGCGCTTCGCGGTCCTCGACGGCGCGGGACGTTCCCTGCCGTACGCGCTGCAGCGGCCGCCGGCGGGATGGATCGCGGCGCAGGTCGTCGGCGTCGCCGAGGACGCGGCTTGGCGCCGCCTGACGCTCGACGTCGGAACGGCGCCCGCGCGGCACGCCCGCGCGTCGCTCGAGTTCGCGCAGCCGATGATCGCGGCCGGCTGCCGCGTCGAGGGCTCGGACGATCTCCGGACCTGGACGCCGCTCGGCGCGGGGGATCTCTTCCGTCTCGGCGACGGCGACGGCCTGAACAAGTCCACGCTGACCTACGCGCCGACGACGGCGCGCTATCTGCGGATCGCCCTGCCGCGCGTCGCGGGGTTCCCCGAACTGCGCGGCGCGGCGGTCGAGGCGATTCCGTTCGACGTCGCCGACCGTCCCGCCGCGCCGGTCGCCGCCGCCGCGCGCGCCGGCTTCGCCGACTCCGCCTATCTCGACCTCGGCGCGGGCGCCGCCGCGCCGGCGACGCTGGAGATCGAAGGGGCGCGCGGCGGACGGCTCTATCTCGTCGAAAGAGGGCGGTTCCGCCCGCTCGGCGACGTCGCCGGCGCTTCGGGCGCGGTCGGCGTGCCGGCCGGGGCGCGTCTTCTGCGCTTCGACGGACCGGACGCCGCGCGCGTCACGGGACGTCTGCGGTTCGAGCCGCGCTGGATCCTCTTCCAGGCCGCCGCCGCTTCGCGGCCGTACACGATCGTCCCCGCCGCCGTCGCCGCGTCGGAGGACGCGCCCGCGCTCGATCCCGCGACCTGCCGAGGGACGATCGCCGTGGCCGGCGCCGTCGCGCCCGGCGAAGTCCCGTGGCCGACGCCGCCTGCGTCGGCGACCGGCTTGGCCGCTTTCGCCAAGCCGCCGCGGCCGCGCGAGGCGTGGCCGATCGCGTCCGCCGCCCGGCCCGGCGAGGTCGCGCTTCTCCCGCTTCCCGCGGAACTGCTCGCGCCGCTCGGGCGGTCGCGGCGCGATCTGCTCGTCTTGGCCGGCGACCGGCTCGTTCCGGCCGAGCGGTCGGAGGCGGACGTGCCGAGCGCCGTGGGCGCGGCGGCGACGGTGAGCGCGGGGGGACGGGCGGAGATCTTGCGGCTCGGCGACGACCGCACCCTGATCGCGCAGCTCGAGCTGACCGCCCCGTCCGGCTCGTCGGGAACGGTCGAGGTGCGTTATCGCGACGAGGCCCGGCTCGGCGCGCCGACGGGGCGGAGTTTCGCTGGCGGGGCGTCCTGGCGCTGCGGCGCGTCCCCGTGCGCGGCGTTCGTCGATCTCGATCCGCCGCCGGGAACGGCGGCGATCGAGGTCGCGGCGCAGGGAGACGGCGCCCCGGTCCTGAGCGCGCGGCTCTGGCGGCGCGACGCCTCGCTGCTCTTCGTCTGGCCCGCGGAAGGGAACGTGCGTCTCGCCTCCGGGCTCGAGCGGCCGCCTTCCGGCGCGGCCGACTCTTCCGCAGTGAGGCGGGCGTTGGCGGGGCGGCCGACGGTCGCGGCGACGCTCGACTTGGCGCCGTCGAAGCGGGCCGCGGAGAGCGGCGCGCGCGTCGGCCGCTTGGCGCTCGTCGCCGCGCTCGCGCTCGCCGGAGCGGCGCTGCTCGTCGTTCTTCTCCGCGCGATGCGCAAGACGTCTTGACCGTTTCGTGAACGAACGCCTCGCCGACGCGCGGCGGTTACAAAGAAAGCGTTCTTGATAAATGGCGCAAATCGCCCCGACTGACGCGAAGCGGAGCCTTGTCGGGGATTAGGTCCGCGGCCCGGCCGACGGCCGCCCAGGCGGGACTTCGATCGTCGCCGGGTTGTTTTGCGCTGGTAAATCAGCGTCGCGGCGCTCTGTTGCCTTGGCCTTATCAAGAAGTTATCGTGGCCTCCGGAATCGCCGAGGAAGGGCGGCGGTTCCCTCGAACGCAACGGCAGGCCGCAGAGGGGTCGTCCCCGCGGCCCGGTCCGTTGCGTCCGCTATCTTCCCGTCTGGAACGGAAAAATGTCGGCATCCGATCGTTCTGTCCCCGGCGAGGGCGGGGCGTCCCCGGCGAAGTCGAAGAAGGCGCCTCCGGAGATCTTCGTCCGGGTTTCTTGGTGCAAGGGCTGCGGTCTCTGCGTGGACTACTGCCCGCGCGGCGTGATCAAGATGGAAAACGGCGTCCCCGCGGTCGTCGAGGCGGAGAAGTGCACGCGCTGCCTGCAGTGCGAGGCGATCTGCCCGGACTTCGCGATCGAGATCCGGGACGCCGAGAAGGGGGCCTGAGGCGATGGCCGCGAGCAACGTGAAAGTCATGTCGGGCAACGAGGCGGTCGCCTACGGGGCGATGGCCGCGGGCCTCGGTTTCTTCGCCGGCTACCCGATCACCCCGTCGTCGGAGATCGCCGAAGAGTTGTCGGCGCTCCTCCCGCAGTCCGGCGGCCGGTTCATTCAGATGGAGGACGAGATCTCCGCGATGGGCGCGGTGATCGGCGCCTCCCTCGCCGGCGCCAAGGCGCTCACCGCGACCTCCGGCCCCGGCTTCTCGCTCAAGCAGGAGAACATCGGCTTCGCCTGCATCGCCGAAGTGCCGTGCGTGATCGTGAACGTGATGCGCGGCGGCCCGAGCACCGGGATGCCGACGATGCCGGCGCAGGGGGACGTCATGCAGGCCCGCTGGGGCACGCACGGCGACCACCCGATCATCGTCCTCTCGCCGAACTCGGTGCGCGAGAGCTACGACATGACCGTGCGCGCCTTCAATCTCTCGGAGAAGCTGCGCATCCCGGTCATCCTGCTGATGGACGAGATCATCGCCCACGTCAACGAGAAGGTGACGCTGCCGGAGCGGGTCGAGGTCGTGGACCGCAAGAAGCCGGACGCCGCGCCGGGGACGTTCAAGCCGTACCAGCACACCGACGACATGGTGCCGCCGATGGCCGCCTACGGCGACGGCCACCGCTTCCACGTCACCGGCCTGCACCACGACGAGACCGGCTTCCCGACGAACAGCCCGAAGGAGATCGAGCGGCTCAACCTGCGGCTCAACGGCAAGCTGGTCCGCTACCGCGCCGAGATCGTGGAGGTCGTCCGCGAGCAGTGCGACGACGCCGAGATCGGCGTGCTCGCCTACGGCGCCACCGCCCGGGCCGCGGCCCACGCGGTGCGCGAGGCGCGCGCGAAGGGGATCAAGGTCGGGCTGCTGCGGCCGCGCACCCTCTGGCCGCTCGCCGACCGCGAGATTCGCGCCTTCGCCGAGCAGGTGAAGACGATCATCGTGCCGGAGATGAACTTCGGACAATACGCCCACGAGGTCGAGTGGGCGGCGGCCGGCGCCTGCGCCGTCGCGCCGCTGACCCGCGTGGACGGCCAGCCGATCAGCCCGGGCCAACTGCTCGAGGCGATCGAGCGCGCCGCGCGCGGCTGAGCGGGAGGGACGATGAACTACGAAAAGTACCTCCGGATGGACAAGTTCCCGATGATCTTCTGCCCCGGCTGCGGGGACGGGATCATCCTCAAGGCGATTCTCCGCGCGATCGACCGGCTCGGCCTCGACAAGGACAACGTGATGGTCGTGTCGGGGATCGGCTGCTCGTCCCGCAGCTCCGGCTACGTCGACTTCAACACGCTCCACACCACCCACGGCCGCGCCCTCACCTTCGCCACCGGGATCAAGATGGTCCGTCCCGACCTGAAGGTGATCGTCGTCACCGGCGACGGCGACGCCACCGCGATCGGCGGCAACCACTTCATCCACGCCGCGCGCCGCAACATCGACATCACCGTGCTGCTCTACAACAACTGGATCTACGGCATGACGGGCGGGCAGGTCTCGCCCGCCACGCCGACCGGCAAGAAGGCGGCGACCGCCCCCTTCGGCTCGATCGAGCCGAACTTCGACATCGTCCAGCTCGCGAAGGGCGCCGGCGCGTCGTTCGTCGCGCGGGAGACGATCGCGCGGCCGCTGGTCCTCGACAAGGTGATCGAGAAGGCGATCGGCAAGAAGGGCTTCTCGCTGGTCGAGGTGATGACCCCCTGCCCGACGACGTACGGCCGCCGCAACAAGGCCGGCGACGGCGTGCAGATGACCGAGTGGCTCAAGGCCCACACCGTCTCGATCCCCAAGTCGGAGGAGCTGACGCCGGAAGAGCGGCGCGAGGCGGTCGTCTGCGGCGTCTTCGTGGACGAGGACCGGGCCGAGTACACCGAGCAGTACGCGCAGCTCGTCGAGCGTGTGCGCAAGTGACGGGGGAGGGGAGCGAACGATGAGTTTCCGCTACGAACTGCGCCTCTCGGGAGAAGGCGGCCAGGGGCTCGTGCTGGCCGGCAAGATCCTCGCCGAGGCGGCCGCGATCTACGACGAAAAGAACGCCACGCAGAGCCAGTCGTACGGGCCGGAGGCCCGCGGCGGGGCGAGCAAGTCGGAGGTCATCATCTCCGACGGCGAGATCGACTACCCCAAGGCCGAGAACCTCGACCTGCTGCTGGCGCTGACCCAGGAGGCGTTCGACAAGTACCACGAGGACCTCAAGCCGGGCGGCTTCCTCGTGGTGGACGCCGAGGCGGTGACGCGCCTGCCCGAAGCCCACCAGTGGAAGGTCGTCCGCGTGCCGTTCGAGAAGCTGGCGCGCGAGAAGGCGGGCAAGGTGATCGTCGCCAACATCGTCGCGCTCGGCGTGATGGTCCGCCTGTCGAAGGTCGTCAGCGAGAGCGCGGCCGAACAGGCGATCCTCGCCCGCGTTCCCCGCGGCACCGAGGAGCTCAACAAGCGCGCCTACCAGATCGGGCTCGAGGCGGCCAGCGAGCTGCACCGGGCCTGACCCTCGAGGACGACGGAGAAGTCCGGCGGGAGGCGGCCTTCGGGCCGCCTCTTTCCGTCTCCGGCCGCCGGCGGGGCGCGCCGCGCGCCGCCGGCCAATTGGGGCGATAATCTCGGCGTCCCCCCGTGATCTCTTTTGGAGCCCCCCAATGAGCGACGAACACACGCCTAAGCCCCAGACGCAGGTCTTCACCAAGGGCTACAACCCGCAGTGGTCGGAAGGCGCCGCCTTCCCGCCGGTCTTCCGCACCTCGACGTTCATCTTCAAGACGGCCGAGGAAGGGAAGCGGGCGTTCGAGATCGCCTACGGCCTCAGCGCGGCCCGCGAGGGGGAAGTGCCGGCGCTGATCTACACCCGCGTCGCGAACCCGAACTGCGAGATGGTCGAGGACCGCGTCACGGCGTGGGACGGCTACGACGCCGCCGCGCTGTTCGCCTCCGGCATGGGCGCGATCTCCTCCACCGTCCTCACCTTCCTGCGTCCCGGCGACACGCTGATCTTCTCCGACCCGGTCTACGGCGGCACGGAGTTCCTGTTCCGCCACCTGCTGCCGATGTTCAACATCCGCACGATTCCGTTCCCCGCCGGCGCCTCGAAGGCGGAGATCGACGAGCTGGTGCGCCGCGACCCGACGGTGAAGGTGATCTACATCGAGTCGCCGGCCAACCCGACGATCCAGCTCACCGACATCGCCGCCGCGCGCGAAGTCGCCGACGCCCACTCGACGGCCGACCGGCCGATCCTCGTGATGGTCGACAACACCTTCATGGGGCCGATCTTCAGCCAGCCGAAGAAGTTCGGCGCCGACGTCGTCCTCTACTCGGCGACGAAGTTCATCGGCGGCCACTCGGACCTCGTCGCCGGCCTCGCGATGTCCTCCAAGGAACTGATCGGCAAGATCAAGGGGACGCGCACGATCCTCGGCTCGAACTCCGACCCCGACACGGCGTGGCTGATCCTGCGCAGCCTCGGCACGCTGCAGCTCCGGATGGAGAAGCAGCAGGAGAACGCGCTGAAGATGGTCGAGTTCCTGCGCTCCCACCCGAAGGTCGAGCGGGTCGCCTACCCCGGCCTTCCGGAGATGGGGAGCGAGCAGCAGGAGCTGCACGCCAAGCAGTGCAGCGGCACCGGCAGCCTGCTCTCGTTCTTCGTCAAGGGGGGCGAGGCCGAGGCGTTCCGCGCGCTCGACGCGCTGCGCGAGGCGCGCCTCGCCGTCAGCCTCGGCGGGATCGAGACGCTGATCGAGCATCCGTGGTCGATGACCCACGCCGACATGACCGCCGACGAGAAACTCCACAGCGGCATCACCGAGAACATGATCCGCCTCTCCGTCGGCCTCGAGGACGTGGACGACGTGATCGAGGACATCCGGCAGGCTCTCGACCGGATCTGACGTCTTTCGCGGGGGCGGGGCGAATCGCCCCGTCCCCGCCGTCTTGTCCGCAGGAAACCGTCCCATTCCCGTCCGCAGCGCCTATCTTCTCCTTTTGGGGGGAGAGGGCCGGCACGTGTCTTCGAACGCGCGGCGAATCGAAACCGTCCTCGCGGCCGCGGTCGCGGCGGTCGCCGCGCCGTGCGCCGTCGCGCGCGCGGCGGCGCCGACCGTCGTTCCGGTCGCCGCGGAGGCGGGGCGGGCGCCGATCGCGCAGGCCTGGTGGCT
>JAJFTU010000230.1 GCA_021372775.1 bacterium
GGACGAGCTCGCCGCGATCGTGGACGCCTCGCCGCTGGCGATCGTGGCCATCGACCGCGAACAGCGGGTCGAGTTGTGGAACCGCGCGGCGGAGAAGCTGTTCGGCTGGAGCGAAGAGGAGAGTCTGGGGCGGGTCGTCCCGCGCGGGCGGAACGACGGCGGCGAATCGGCGACGCTGCTGCGGCGCGCCATCGAGCGCGCCCCCTCCTCCGCCGCGCCGATCCCGCTCGAGCGCAAGGACGGTTCGACCTTCTCCGCGGCCGTCTGGACCGCGCCGCGGCGCGACCCCGACGGCGAGCGGATCGGCATGGTCGCGCTGATGGCCGACGTCACGGACCGCGAGCGCGCGGAGGCCGCGCTGCGCCGCAGCGAGGCGCGATTCCGTTCCCTCTTCGACACGCACCAGCTCGGCATCGCGATCGCCCGCAACGGCCGGATCCTCTACGCCAACCCCGCCTACGCGCAGCTCGTCGGCGCCGCCTCGCCCGAGGACATCGTCGCCCGGCCGCTGCTCGACTTCGTTCCGCCGGAGGAGCGGGAGCGGGCGGCGGCGACCGACGTCGCGCGGGCCCCGTCCGCGGGGGCGATCAACATCCGCATGCTGCGGCTCGACGGCTCGACCTTTCCCGTCCGCGTGCACTACGACGCGCTCGAGATGCCCGACGGCGTCGCCTCGGTCTCGTTCGTCGCCGACCGCAGCGCTGAGGTGGAGAGCGCGGCGGCGCTGCGCAGCACCGAAGAGCGGCTGCGCCAGGTGCAGAAGATGGAGGCGATCGGCCGCCTCGCCGGCGGCCTCGCCCACGACCTCAACAACCTGCTGACCGCCATCGGCGGCTTCGCCGACCTGCTCGCCGAGAGGCTGCCCGACGGCGCCGAACGCGACCACGCGGCGGAGATCGTCAAGGCCTCCGGCCGCGCCGCCACCTTGACCCGCCAGCTTCTCGCCGTGAGCCGCAAGCAGGTGCTCCACCCGACGGCCCTGGACCTGAACGAGCTCCTGCGCGGACTCGTTCCGGTCGTCGCGCGCCTGCTCGGCCCGAACATCCGCCTCGAAACGTCGATCGCCGAGGCGCCGCTGACGGTCCGCGCCGATCCCTCGCAGCTCGAGCGGGTGCTCGTCAACCTCTCGGTCAACGCGCGCGACGCGATGCCCGGCGGCGGGACGCTGCGGATCGCGGTGGACGCCGCGGACGACGCGGCCCGCGCCGGCCGCCCCGAGCTCGCGCAGGGTGACTGGGCGCGGATCGTCGTCGCCGACGAAGGCGTCGGCATGGACGCCGAGGTGATGGGCCACCTCTTCGAGCCGTACTTCACGACGAAGGAGACCGGCAAGGGGACGGGGCTCGGCCTTTCGACGGTCTACGGCATCGTGGCGCAGAGCGGCGGGCAGGTCTTCGTCCGCAGCGCGCAGGGGCGAGGGACGACGTTCGAGGTCTTCCTGCCGGCGGCCGTCGGCGCCGCGCCGGACGAGGACACCGCGCCGCAGCCGGTCGAGGCCCTGCGGGCCGAAGGCCAGACGCTGCTCCTCGCGGACGACGAGGACGGCGTCCGCAGCATGCTCGCCGCGGTCCTGCGCCGCGCCGGCTTCGAGGTCCTCGAGGCGGCGAACGGCGAGGAGGCGCTGGCCGCGTCGCGCGCGCACGAAGGGGCGATCGACCTGCTGGTCACCGACATCGTCATGCCGGGGATGGACGGCCGGCGGCTCGCCGAGGCGCTGCGGCGCGAGCGGCCGGAAACGGGCGTTCTCTTCGTCTCCGGCTACACGAGCGACGCCGCGGCCGGACGGCTGCGCGGGCCGGATTCCAGCTTCCTCGCCAAGCCGTTCACGCCCGCCGAGCTGCTGCGCAAGGCGCGGTCGGCCCTCGCCAAGCGCGACGCCCGCCGCGCCGACGCGCAGCGCCCCGGCTGAG
>JAJFTU010000231.1 GCA_021372775.1 bacterium
TCGGCGAAGCTGCGCGCCGCGCCGGCGCCGACGACGATCTCCGCCAGACCGGGCCGGAAGAAGCGGCCGCGCACGACCCGCACGCCGCGGCGCACGTCGAGGACCCGCGGCGAGACGCCGCGCACCTGCGCGTTGGCGGCGGAGCCGGCGCCGCGCAGCGCGAACCCCGCGACGACCACCCGCTCCGCCGAGACGAGCGGGCCGTCCTTGTCGCGGGCCACGCCGGGGGCGGTCGAGACGATCCGCACCTCGTCGAGGCCGACGCCGCTGACCATCTCCGACGACGCGCCGGCGCGCTGCACGATCGCGTTCCGCGGCGAGCCGGAGGCGACCAGCGTCGCCTGGAAGCCGCGGGCGAGCGAGAGCATCGCCACGAAGACGCCCACCGCGCCGGCCACGCCGAGCACCGCCACCAGCGACGAGAGCCAGCGGCGGCGCAGCGAGAGGACGTTGTAGATCAGCGGGATCGCCATCGTCAGACCCGCCGCGGCGCGGCGCCGCCGTGCACCGGCCGGATCGCCATCGTCAGGCCCGCCGCGGCGCGGCGCCGTCGTGCACCGGCCGGATCGCCATCGTCAGACCCGCCGCAGCGCTTCGACGATGTCGAGGCGCATCGCCGAGAGCGCCGGCGGCAGCCCCGCGGCGAGGCCGACGACGATCGCCAGGGCGAAGCCGAAGGCCAGCGTTCCCGACGACAGGTAGAAGTTGCCGAGCATCCCGTGCGTCGGGTCGCCGCCCATCGTGAACCCCTTCGCCAGGGCGAGGCCGATCCCGCCGCCGACGCCGGCGAAGGTCGCCGACTCGGCCAGCACGAGCCCCAGCACCGCGCGGTCGGAGTAGCCGAGCGTCTTCAGCACCGCCAGCTCGCCGGTCCGCTCGCGCACCGCGATCGCCATCGTGTTGCCGGTGACCAGCAGCAGCGTGAAGAACACGACCCCGCCGATGGAGAGGATGAGGAACTCGATGTTCCCCATCTGCTTGACGAACCCGGCGGCGAAGGCCCGCTCCGTCTGGGTGGAGGTCTCGTAGGGGGAGTCGGCGAAGCGGGCGTCGATCTCCTCGACGATCTTCGTCGCCTCGTCGGGGTTCGCGACCCGCACGACGTACCAGCCGACCAGCCCCTTGAAGAACGTCCGCCGCTCCTCGAGGTAGTCGTAGCGGAACCAGAACTGGTTGACGTCGTCCTCCGCCCGCTTGCCGTCGTAGATCCCGCGGAGGTTGAACTCCCACGTCCCGGTCCATATCGTGCCGCGCAGCGGGATGCGGTCGCCGATCCGCCAGCCGAACCGCTTGGCGAGGCCGCGGCCGACGACGCACCCCTGGCGGTCGGCGCGGAACGCCTTGAGCTGCTCCGGCGGGACGACGAACTCGGGGTAGGTGCGGAACCAGGTGTCGGCGTCCACCGCGAACTGGGGGAAGAAGTTCTTCTCGTCCTGGTAGACGCCGCCGAACCACGTCGAGTAGGTCACGTCGGCCACGCCGGGAACGGCGAGGATCCGGTCGCGGTAGGAGATCGGCAGCGGCATGATCAGCGAGGTCTTGTTGATCACCGCGAGGCGGTCCGCCCCCGCGACCTCCACGCCGCCGCCGAACGACGTCCGGATCGTCGCCAGCACGCCGAAGAGGAAGAGCGCCACCGCGAACGAGCCGACCGTCAGCAGCGCGCGGACCTTCTTCCGCAGCAGGTTGGCGACGACGATGCGGACGTACTTCATGCCCGCCCCCGGGCCTCCGCCAGCGCGCCCTTGTCGAGGTGCAGCGTCGCGTGCGCCCGCTCCGCCGCCTGCGGGTCGTGGGTGACCATCAGGATCGTCTTGCCGTAGTCGCGCGAGAGCCGCTCCAGCAGGTCGAGAATCTCCCCGGCCGACTTGCGGTCGAGGTCGCCGGTCGGCTCGTCGCAGAGGAGGAACGTGGGGTCGGCGACGATCGCCCGCGCGATCGCCACGCGCTGCTCCTGTCCGCCCGAGAGCTGCCGCGGGAAGTGTCGCGCGCGGTCGGAGAGGCCGACGATCTCCAGCGCAGCCTCGACGTGCCGCCGCCGCTCGGCCGCGGAAAGACGCGTCAGCAACAGCGGCAGCTCGACGTTGCGGTAGGCGTCGAGGACCGGCATCAGGTTGTACATCTGGAAGACGAAGCCGACGTGCCGCGCGCGCCAGCGGGTCAGCTTGGCCCGCGAGAGGTGCGTGATCTCGTCGCCGGCGACGGTCACCGCGCCGGAGGTCGGGACGTCGAGGCCGCCGAGCAGGTTGAGCAGCGTCGTCTTGCCCGAACCCGACGGCCCCATGAAGGCGACGAAGTCCCCCGCGTCGACGTCGAGGTTCAGCCCCTGCAGGACGTGGATCGTCTCGCCGCCGCGGCGGTAGATCTTGTCGAGGTTCCGGACGCGGACGAGGCTCTCCGACCGCTCCGGACCGTCCACGCGGACCACGAGCGCCCCCGCTCAGTCGGCGGACGCGGCGACGGCCTTCGCGCCGTCGCGCAGCCGCTGCGGCCCGCCGACAACGACCTGCTCTCCCGGCGCCGCGCCTTCGACCAGGTCGATCTCCGTCCCGCGCGGCGTGCCGAGCTTCGCCGGCCGCCGCGCGAGGCGGCCGTCCTTGAGCACGTAGACGACGTCGCCGCCGTCCTCGTTCCGCACCGCGGCGCGCGGCACGATCGCCCGCGGCGCGGCGCCCGGCTCCGGCTCGCCGAGGAAGGCGACCTTCACCCCCATGTCGGGCAGGATCTTCGGGTCGAGGGCGTCGAAGGCGATCCGCACCTTGACCGTCGCCTTCTGCCGGTCGGCGGTCGGGATCACCGTGCGCACGCTCGCCGGGATCCGCCAGTCGGGATAGGCGTCGAGCGTCGCCGCGACCTTCTGCCCCTCGCGGACGCGGGCGATGTTCGCCTCGTTGACGTCCACCTCGATCTCCAGCGACTGCATGTCCACGATCGTGGCGATGCCGGTGCGGGTGTAGCCGCCGCCGGCGGAGATCGGCGAGACCATCTCCCCGCGCTGCGCGTCCTTGGAGACGACGATTCCCGCGAACGGCGCGCGCACGGTGCAGTTCTCGAGGTCCTGCCGGGCGACGGCGATCCGCGCCTCGGCCGAGCGCACCTGTTCCTTGGCGAGCTGCAGCTTCGCGCGGTAGCTCTCGGCGCTCGTGCGCGTCGCGTCGAGCGCCTCCTCGCTGACGACCGTCTCGCGGCGCAGACGGTCGTACCGCTTCAGCTCGCGCTCGGCGTTGGCGAGGTTGACTTCGAGGTCGGGGATCTGCGCCCGCGCGACGTCGCGGTCCCGCTCGGCCGCGGCGAGGGCGACGCGCGCCTCGGCGTCGTCGAGCCTGGCGAGGACGTCCCCTTCCTTGACGACCAGCCCCTCGTCGGCGAAGACGTCGAGCACGCGGCCGGTGATCTTCGCCGCGACCGTCGCCCGCCGGCGCGGCGTGACGTAGCCGCTGGCGTTGAGCAGCGGCGCCGGACCGGCTTCGGGCGCGCGCGCCGCGGCGACCTGCACGCGCGCCGCGCGCTGCGGCAGCGCGACCGCCAGCAGCAGGAGCAACGCCGCCGCGGCGACGGCGGCGATGATCCAATTGCGCCGCCGCGGCGCGAGGCCGCGGTCCTTGTCTTCGATCTTCAGCGCGCCGAGGTTGTCGTTGGCCACGGATCCTCCGGTGCGGCGAGGGGAACGACGGCGACGGTCAGCCGCGCGGCGCAGGCGAGACGCCCCGCGTCGTCGCTGATCCGAATCTCCCAAACGTGGGTCGAGCGGCCGACGTGCAGCGGCCGGCATTCGGCGCGCACGAAGCCGCCGTCCGCGACCGACCTGATGTGGTTGGCGTTGATCTCGAGGCCGACGCAGCGGAAGCGCGCGCTGTCCACGGCGAGGATCGAGGCGGCGCTGGCGACGGTCTCGGCGAGCGCCGCGCTCGCGCCGCCGTGCAGCACGCCGAACGGCTGCCGCGTCCGCTCGTCCACCGGCATCCGCGCGGCGAGGAAGTCCTCCCCCGCCTCGACGAATTCGATGCCGAGCGCCTCGACGAGCGTTCCCTTCGTTGCTTGATTGAGCGCGCCGAGGTCGACCGGCCCGCGCCACAGCGACGGCATGACGACGTCCCTTTCCCGCCATTCAGGCGCC
>JAJFTU010000232.1 GCA_021372775.1 bacterium
GGACGACCGGAGACGCCGCAAGACCCGCGCGCATTGCACATCGAGCCCCGCGCGCATTGCGCGTTGAGCCCCGCACGCTCTCGTCCCAAGCCCCGCGCGCATTGCGCGTTGAGCCCCGCACGCTCTCGTCCCAAGCCCCGCGCGCATTGCGTCTCGGAGCCCGCAGGCGTTGCGTCTCAACACCCGCGGGCACTGCGCATGGAAACCGGGACAGCCGCAGGTCAGCGCCGCGACGAGACGACCGCCTCGAGCGCCGCGGCCCAGCGGAAACGCAGCGTTTCGATGTTGCGCTCCCTCAACACGAACTCCCGCTGCCGCGACGCCTCCGCCTCCCGCTCCTCGCGCCGCCGCAGCCAATACTCCAGGGCGTCGGCCCAGACCGCCGGCTCGTTCGGCAACGCCGTCGAGACCTCCCCCGCGTAGGGCGGCACGTCGCTGGCGAGCGTCAGCGAGCCGGTCACCGCGTACTCGCTGAACTTGTTGGCCGACTTGCAGCGATTGAACGGCGTGTCCTCGAGCGGGCAGAGCCCGATGTCGAGATCGAGCGCCGGAAGGCGCCGGAACAGCTCCGCGAACGGGCAGAACGGCACATGCACCGCGCCGAGATCTTCGAGACGACGGGCGAGCTCGATCACGCGCTCGCTCGCCTCGCGGAACGGGGCCGACGCGCCGGGAAGCTGCGCCTCGATCTCCTTGGCCATCTCGCGCAGCGGCGAGTTGCTGAACCCCTGCACGAAGAGCCGCACCGGCTGGCGGCGGCGCAACACCTCGAGCGCCGGCAGCGCCAAAAGGAGGTCCGGCGCGTGACCGCCGCCCCCTCCCGACCAGCCGACGCGCCACTCGCCGGAACGACGCGGGCGGTCGCGCCAGAGGCTCGGATCGATTGCGTTTTGCAGGACGTGCACCGGCCGCCCGGTGGTCTCGATCGCGTCGGCGAGACGCTGCGTCGTGACGAAGAACGCGTCGGCCGCGGCGATCACGGCCCGCACGCTCGGGAAGCTCAGCTTGACCAAGTCGTAGGTCGGGTTGCGCGGATCGGTGTCGAGGATCGCGTCGTCGGGCGAGTAGACGACCGCCGCGCCGCGCGCCTTGGCGTCGGCGCAGAAGCGCTCGACGAGGCCGACGGCGTCGCCGGTGTTCATGAAGTCGTACGGGACGACGTTCTGCGGAAAGATCACCACGTCCACGCCGTCGAGCAGCGCGGGATCGAGGCGCAGGCCGTCCGGCCGGCGGATCGCGTCGATCGACGCGCCGAGCGTGCGCATCTCCCAGCCCAAGTCGCGCAGGTGGTCGAACGGCTGGAAGAAGCGGACGTAGGTGACCGGCGTCGGGGCCGGCTCGATGAAGGCCAGAGCGCGCTTCATGGCTCCTCGCGCGCCGCGCGGCGCGCAACGGTGATCTAGGTTCCCGCGGCCCGCGGCGCAACTGGCGTCGCGCGCGCAGAGCCGGGTTGACGACTCGCCGGCGCGGCGCGCCGCTGCTCCGCGAGGCCCGGACGGGCCGGACGCGAGCGGTCGGCCGCGACCGATGGACGGTTTGCCGCCCCGTGGGCGGGCCGCTATCTTACCGACCGGTAGGTAACATCCACCTGAAGGACGGTGCCGGAACATGTCGGAACGGAATGGGACAAGCGAGGAAGGGTCGGTCAAGAGCCGACTCGCCAAGGCGGCGGTGAAGCTGTTCGTCAGCCGCGGCTACGCGGCGACGTCCGTCAGGGAGATCGTCGAGGAGGCCGGCGTGACCAAGCCGGTCCTCTACTACCACTTCCAGAGCAAGGAAGGGATCTACCTCCACGTGATGGAGGCGGCCTTCCGCCAGATGGCGGGGATCGTCGAAACCGACGTGGCGCGCGGCGAATCGCCCCGCGCCCGGCTCCGCCGGCTGGCCGACGACCTCTTCGCGCTCTTCGAGACGCACGTGGACGAGGCGCGGCTCTGGTACGCGATCTACTACGGCCCGCCGCAGGGCGCGCCGTTCTTCGACTTCGACAGCAACCACAAGAAGGTCGTGGACGGGGTCCGCCGGCTGCTCGAGGAAGGGATCGCCGCGGGGGAGTTCGCCCCGGGGAACCTCGACGACCTGACGTGGATCTACATCGGCGTCTTCAACATGGCGCTGGAGCTGCGGCTCATCGGCGAGCACCCCGAACTGGGGGACGCCGACTACAAGCGGATGCTCGAGCTCGTGATGGACGGTTTCGCGCGCGGCGTCGGGTCTCGGCAGTGACGCCGCGCGGTTCGGGAAAGGGACACCCCATGAAGCATCGTTGTCTCTACGTCGCCGCGGCCGCCCTGCTCGCCGCCGGCGTTCTCTCCGGATGCCGCAACGGCGGCGCCGCGCCGGTCGGCAAGCCGGCGGTCGCGGTCGAGGCCTACACCCTCGTCCCCGCGGAGCGGGTGGACGCGATCGACGTGACCGGCACGCTGACGGCGAAGTTCGAGGCCGCCGTGCGCGCCGAGTACTCCGCCGTCGTGCGCGACGTCTACGTCAGCGAGTGGGTCAGGGTGCGCAAGGGGCAGGCCCTCGCCCGCCTCGACCTGCGCGAGCCGGAAACCCAGGCGCTGCGGGCCAAGGCCGGCGCGGCGTCGGCGAAGGCCGCGCTGCTCGAGGCCGAGGCGCGGGCGCGCCAGGCCGAGCGCGAAGGCGACCGGATGGAGCAGCTCAAGGCGAACGGCCTCGCCACGCAGCAGGCGCTCGACGACGCCAAGACGGCGCGCGAGGCGGCGGCGGCGGCGCTCGAGGCGGCGCGGGGGCAGCTCCGCGCGGCCGAGGAGG
>JAJFTU010000233.1 GCA_021372775.1 bacterium
CGGCGTCAAGCCGACGATCATCGCGGTGATCGCGCTGGCGGTGATCCGCCTCGCGCGGAGCGCGCTGCGCGGGACGCGCGCGGCCGTCCTCGCCGTCGCGGCGTTCGCCGCCTGCGCCTGCGGGCTCGACCCGCTCGCCGCGCTCCTCGCCGCCGGCGCGCTCTCGCTTCTCTGGGCGCGTCTGCGCGGCGGCCCCGCGGGCGCCGCCTCGGCCGCCCTCGCCGCCCTTCCCGCCGCGCCGCTCTCCGCGGCGGCCGCCGCGCCGTTCGGGCTCGGGGCGCTGTTCCTCTTCTTCCTCAAGGTCGGAGGGCTGCTGTACGGCAGCGGCTACGTCCTCGTCGCCTTCATCCGCGGCGACCTCGTGCAGCGCTGGCACTGGCTGACCGAGGCGCAGCTCCTCGACGCGGTCGCCGCCGGGCAGATCACCCCCGGCCCGCTCTTCAGCACCGCGACGTTCGTCGGCTACCTGCTCGGGGGCGCCGCCGGCGCGGCCGTCGCCACGGCCGCGATCTTCGTTCCGGCCTTCGCCTACGTCGCCGCGAGCGCGCCGATCCTGCCGAAGCTGCGCCGCTCCCCCTCCGCCGCCGCGTTCCTCGACGGCGTCAACGCCGCGGCCGTCGCGCTGATGGCGCTCGTCGCCGCGCTGCTCGGCCGCGCGGCGATCGTCGATCCGTTCACCGCGCTCCTCGCCGCGGCCTGCCTCGTCGCCGCGCTCCGCTTCCGCGTCAACGCCGCGTGGCTCGTCGTCGGCGGCGCGCTGCTCGGACTCGCCGTTCAGGCCTTGCGCTGAACGCGCGCGCCGCTCAGAGCGACAGCACGAACGTCAGGACGACATAGACGGGGAGCAGGAACGGCAGCGAGTAGCGCACGACGTAGCCGCCGAACGACGGCATCTCCACCCCCGCCTCCTCGGCGATCGCCTTGACCATGAAGTTCGGCGCGTTGCCGATGTAGGTGTTGGCGCCCATGAAGACCGCGCCGGCGGAGATCGCCTCGAGGTAGTGCCCGTGCGCGCCGAGCAGCGCGGCGAGCGCGTCGCCGTGCGGCGCGCCGGGGGAGAAGCGGCCGAGCGCGCCGGCGAAGAACGTCAGGTAGGTCGGCGCGTTGTCGAGCACCGAGGAGAGCAGGCCGGTCGCCCAGAAAAAGGCCGCGGGCGAATCGACCGCGCGCACGAGCCCCGCCAGCGCGCCGCGTTCGCCGGCGCCGAGGATCGCCAGCGGCGCGATCATCGCGGCGAAGATCGCCGCGAAGAGGATCGCCACCTCGGCGATCGGCCCCCACGAGAAGCCGTTGGCCCGCCGCAGCCCGCGCGGCGTCAGCGCGAGCGAGAGCAGCCCGATCGCGACGATCAGCCCGTCGCGGACGAGCTCCTGCACGCCGACGGTCGCGCCGAACAGCGTCGTCTCGCCGGGACGCCAGAGCGCGGAGAGGATCACCGCGCCGACGATCCCCGCGAGGAGCGGCAGGTTGACGAGGCCGCGCAGCCGCAGCGGGCGGCGCGGACCGGCCGGCGGCGCCGTCGCCTCCGGCGGCTCGCGGCGCCAGGCGCGCCGGTCGAGGAGGAAGTAGGCCGGCAGCAGCAGCGCCAGCGCGACCCCCATCTCCAGCGCGAGGCGGAAGGTCCAGAAGAACGGCACGCCGCGCAGGAAGCCGAGGAAGAGCGGCGGGTCGCCGAGCGGCGTCAGCACGCCGCCGATGTTGGCGACGAGGAAGATGAAGAAGACGACGGTGTGCGTCCTGCTTCGCCGCGCGGCGTTGGCGCGCAGCAGCGGGCGGATCAGGACCATCGCCGCGCCGGTCGTGCCGATCCACGAGGCGAGCAGCGCGCCGACGCCGAGCAGCGCCGTGTTCGTCGCCGGCGTCCCCCGCAGGTCCCCCTCGAGGACGAGCCCGCCGGAGACGGTGAAGAGCCCC
>JAJFTU010000234.1 GCA_021372775.1 bacterium
GCACGCTCCGCTCGTCCACGCCGAGGCCGGTCCAGCCGGGGGCGCGGTAGGTTCCCGGCGCGAGCCACCCCGCGAGGCGCAGCAGGCAGCAGAGGACGAACGCCGCGACGGCGAGGGCGGGGACGCCGCGCCGCGAGAGCGAGGCCCGGCGGGGCGACGCGCCCGCCTCGGCGGCCGCGGCGCTCCAGAGCGGCGCGAGGAGGAGCAGCGCGGCCGGCGGCAGGAGGGCCGTGTTCCGCACGACCGGCACGGCGAGGACCGCGAAGCCGGCGAAGAGAAACGCGGGCAGGAGGCCGCGCGGGCCCGACGCCTGCGCCGTGGTCCCTCGTCCTTCGCCGCGCGCCGACGTCAGCGCCTGCGCCCCGCGTTCTTCGCCGCGCGCCGCCGCCTGAGTCCGCGTCTCGCGCCCTTCGCCGCGCGCCGCCGCCGCGCGCGCTCCGGCGAGCAATGCGGGGAGCTCGAAGAGAGCCGCGGCGAAGAGGGCGGCGGTCAGCCGGTAGGGCCACTGGACGAGGCCGGGCGGCGGCGCGGCGAGCCACGGCAGCGCGGCGGCGAAGCCGGCGAGGGCGCGCGGGACGGCGCGGCGCAGCGGCGAGCCGGGAACGAAGTAGGCCGCCGCGGCGACGAACGTCAGCGCGGCGAGGACGATCCGCGCGGCGCCGATCCCCGCGAAGAGCGACGACGTCGGCGCGAGCTCGCCGATCGCCTCGCGCAGGATCGCCTGGTCGCGCAGCGCCAGCAGCTGCCCGAGCGGCCAGAGGACCGCCTTGTAGGTCTGCGGGTGGAGGAACGAGGCGAGGAACCCGGCGAGAAGCGCGGCCCCCGCGGCGCGGACGGCGTCGCGGCGCGACGTTCCGCGCGGCGGACGGAGCGCGTCCGCGGCGAGCGCCGCGGCGAGGACCAGAAGGCCGTTGACGAAGTAGCCGTGCAGGTTGACCCAGAGCGCGAGGGTCGCCGCGACCCACGGCCAGCGGCGCGCCGGCCACGCCGCGCCGGGGGCGAGGAGGCCGACCAGCCAGCAGAGGAGCGCGAGGCTGAGCGTCTCCGGCCGCGGCTCGAGACGGAACGCGGACGCGGCGAGGCCGATCGCCGATCCGGCGGCGGCGGCGAGCGGGCCGGCGCCCCAGCGGCGCAGCAGGAAGCAGAAGCCGAGCGCGGCGAGGACCGCGAGGACGATCTGGTGGAGCGCGAGCGCGCCGACGGCGTCGAAGAGCGCGGCGACGACCGAGGCGAGCCACTTGTCGGCGACGTAGGCCTGGCCGACGAAGAGGTCGTGGAACGAGGAGACGCCGATCGACGACGGATGCAGGAGATGCTCGCGTCCGGCGGCGACCTGCTGGAAGACGTCCGGATCGACGATCCGGTGCAGCCCGAAGACGATTCCCGCGAAGGCCGCGGCGAGATACGGGGCCGCGCGGCGCGCCGTCGGCGCGGCCGCGCGCGGGGCGGCCGCGGCTTCTTTCGGGGAGGGCCTCTTCACGCCGCGCATTCTCCACCATCGCGGCGCGTTCGTCCCGCGCGGAAAGACCGGCGGCGGCCGCGCGTTCGCCGCCGTCGCGGCGTGCGTTCCGCGGGGGCGGGTCGGGCCGCGCCTTCTCCGCCGTCGCGGCGTTCGTTCCGCGGGGGCGAATCAGGAGCGGCCGCGCGTCGCCTTGGCCACCGCCTCGCGCCAATGGGCGAGGCGCTCGGAGACGTACCGCTCGTTCCCTTGATCGGACGGCTCGTAGTAGCGGACGCCGCGCAGCTCCTTCGGCAGGTAGTGGACCGGCGCGTGGTGTCCCGGCTCGTCGTGCGGGTAGCGGTAGCCGCGCCCCGCGCCGAGCGCCTTGGAGAGCGCGGCGTGCGCGTCGCGCAGCTCCTCGGGGATCGGCAGGCTGCCCCGATTGCGCGCCTCCTCCCACGCCGCGTCGCGGGCGACGATCACCGCGTTCGACTTCGGCGCGGCGGCGAGGTAGAGCGCCGCCTCGGCCAGCGGCAGCGTTCCTTCCGGCAAGCCGAGCCGCTCGAAGGCGTCGGAGGCGGCGACCGCGACCTGCAGCGCGCGCGGATCGGCGAGGCCGACGTCCTCGGCGGCGAAGATCATCATCCGCCGCGCGGGGAAGCGCGGATCCTCGCCGGTCTCGATCATCCGCATCAGGTAGTAGACCGCGGCGTCCGGGTCGGAGCCGCGCAGCGACTTGATGAAGGCGGAGGCGACGTCGTAGTGGACGTCCCCCTGGCGGTCGGACTGCAGCATCCGCCGCTGCGCCGCCGTGCGGACGTCGTCGAGCGTCGCCTCGCCGCCGCCGCGGGCGCGCGCGAGGTCGGCGACGATCTCCAGCGTCGTCAGCGCGCGCCGCGCGTCGCCGTCCGATTCGCCGACGACGGCGTCCCGCACCTCGCCCGACACCTCGACGCCGCGCCCGGCGAGGCCGCGTTCCTTGTCGGCCAGCGCGCGGTCGAGCAGCGCGCGGCAGTCGGCCGGGGAGAGCGGCTCGAGCACGAGCACGCGGCAGCGGGAGACGAGCGGGGCCACGACGGTGTGGGCCGGGTTCTCGGTCGTCGCCCCGACGAGGATCACCGTGCCGTCCTCGACGTGCGGCAGCAGGTGGTCCTGCTGCCCGCGGTGGAAGCGGTGGATCTCGTCGATGAAGAGGACGGCCCGGCCGCCGGCGCGGCGCACCTTGCGCGCCGCCTCGATCACGTCGCGGACCTCCTTGAGGCCCGACGTGACGGCGGAGAGGGGAAAGAACTGCGCCCCGGCCGCCTTGGCCAAGAGCCGCGCGATCGTCGTCTTCCCCGCGCCGGGCGGTCCCCAGAGGATCACCGAGGGGATCGCGCCGGCGGCGATCGCGCGCCGCAGGAAGCCGTTCGGGCCGACCAGCCGCTCCTGCCCGACGACCTCCTCGAGGGCGCGCGGACGCATCCGCTCGGCGAGCGGCGCGGACGGCGACGCGACCTCGGGCGGTTCCTCGAAGAGGAATCCGTTCATCGGCGCGCTCCCGTTCGGCGCGTCGGTCCGGCGGCGCTCGGTCGTTTCATCGGCGGCTCAGCGCAGCGCGGCGGCGATCTCGGCGACGATCGCGTCGGCCGCCGCGGCCGGGTCGGGAGCGGCGACGATCGGGCGGCCGACGACGAGCAGGCTCGAGCCGTCCTTGATCGCGTCGAACGGCGTCGCGACCCGCGCCTGGTCCCCCTTGTCCGCCCCCGCGGGACGGACGCCGGGGGTCACGAGGACCGGCCCGGGGCCGAGCGTCGCGCGCAGCTCGCCGACTTCCTGCGGGCTGCAGACCAGCCCGTCGGCGCCGGCCTCGACCGCCATCCGCGCGAGGCGGACGACGTTGTCGCGCGGCGAGCCGGCGAGGCCGATCGACGGCAGCTCCGCGGCGTCGTGCGAGGTGAGGACCGTCACCGCGAGGAGCTTCGGGCGCGCCGCGCCGAGCTTCTCCGCCGCCTCGCGCGCCGCGGCCAGCATCTTCGGCCCGCCGAGGGCGTGGAGGGTGACGTACCGCGCGGCGAGCCGCCCGGCGGAGGTCACCGCCGCGGCGGCGGTGCGCGGGATGTCGTGGATCTTGAGGTCGAGGAAGATCCCCGCGCCGCCGCTCGACGCCGCCTCGACGGCGGCCGGCCCGTAGGCGGCGAACAGCTCCAAGCCCACCTTGAAGACGCCCACGCGCCCGGCGAGCGCCGCGGCGAGGGCGCGCGCCCGCTCGAGGTCCGGAACGTCCAACGCCACAGCCAAACGGTCTTTCGCTTCGCTCATCGGTCGATCCTCAAGGCGCCGACCAGTTCGCCCACGTCCTTGACGCCGCGGGCGGCGCACCACGCGGCGAGGTCGGCGGCCACGCGCGCGGCGACGCCGGGGTCGTTGAAGTTCGCGGTCCCGATCTGCACGGCGCGCGCGCCGGCGAGCATGAACTCGACGGCGTCCTTCGCGCGGACGATCCCGCCGATTCCGATCAGCGGCACCTGCGGCATCGCCTTGTGGACCTGATGGACCATCGCCACCGCGAGCGGGCGGATCGCCGGGCCGGAAAGGCCGCCGGTGACGTTGGAGAGCTTCGGACGGCGCGTCTCGACGTCGATCGCCATCCCGACGAAGGTGTTGATCAGCGAGAGCGCGTCCGCGCCCCCTTCGACCGCCGCGGCCGCGACCTCGACGATGTCGGAGACGTTCGGCGTCAGCTTGACCCAGAGCGGGCGCGAGGTCGCGCCGCGCACCGCGCGCGTGACCTGCTCGATCGCCCGCGGCGACTTGCCGATCAGCACGCCCCCTTCCTTGACGTTGGGGCAGGAGAGGTTGAGCTCCAGCGCGGCGACGCCGTCCTCCGGCTCGAGGGCGCGGGCGACCTCGACGTAGTCCTCGGGGCAGGCGCCGTAGACGTTGACCACGATCGCCGTGTCCCGCTGGCGCAGCGCCGGCAGCTTCTCCTCGACGAACCGCTTCACGCCGACGTTCTGCAGGCCGATGGCGTTGAGCATCCCCGACGGGGTCTCGACGATCCGCGCCGGGGCGTTCCCGGCGCGGGGCCGCGGCGAGATCCCCTTGACGACGATCCCGCCGAGCCGCGAGAGGTCGAGGTACGGCTCGAACTCCAGCCCGTAGCCGAAGGTGCCCGAGGCGGTCAGGACCGGGTTCTTCAGGACGAGCCCCCGCCCGAGCTCGACCTCCATCCGCGGCGCCGCGGGGTTCACAGCCGCACCTCGCGCGCGTCGAAGACCGGCCCTTCGGTGCAGACGCGGACGAAGCGGTCGAACTCGCCGAGCGGGTCGCGCCGCTGGACGACGCAGCCGAGGCAGACCCCGAAGCCGCAGGCCATCGTTTCCTCGATCGAGACTTGGCAGGGAACGCCGTTCTCTTCGGCCAGGGCGGCGACCGCGCGGAGCATCGGCGTCGGCCCGCAGGCCATCACGATCCGCCCCGCGTCGGCCGGCGCGGCGAGCGCCGCGGCGAGCGGGGCGGTGACGAACCCCTGGACGCCGCGCGAGCCGTCCTCGGTCGCGGCGACGATCCGCCCGGCCCGCCCCTCGAGCCAGTCGAGGAGCAGGAGGTCGTCCGCCGTCCGGCCGCCGACGAAGACCGTCGTCCTGGCGCGCTGGGCCGGCGTCAGCGACTGCAGCAGCAGCGGGAACGGCGCGACGCCGACCCCGCCGGCGACGAGCAGCAGCTCCGGCGTCTCGTCGCCCTCGGGCAGCCAGAAGCCGCGCCCGAGCGGGCCGAGGACCGAAAGCTCCGCGCCGGGGCGGAGGTGGCTGAAGGCGAGCGTCCGCTTGCCGTAGACCTTGTAGACGATGTCGAAGGCCGTCGGCGTCCCCGCGCCGGGGGCGGGATCGACGAGGGCGACCGAGAACGGCCGCCGGATCAGCATCGCGTCGATGTCCGGCAGCCCGACCATCGCGAACTGCCCGGCGCGCGCCTCGGCCGCGATCTGCGGGGCGGCGAGGCGCAACTGGAAGCAACCCCCGCCGAG
>JAJFTU010000235.1 GCA_021372775.1 bacterium
GCGCGCGGCGCTGCTCGTGCGGCAGATGCTCGACTTCGCCGGGCGCGGCGGCGGGGCGCGCGCGTCGCTCGACCTTTCGCGGACGGTCGCCGAGGTCGCCCATCTCGTCGAGGCGGCGGTGCCGAAGAGCGCGAAGCTGGAGCTCGACCTCGCGCCCGAGACGCCGGCGATCCGCGGCGACGCGGCGCAGATCGTCCAAGTGGCGATGAACCTCGTGATCAACGCCGGCGAGGCGCTCGGCGGCGAGGGCGGAACGGTGCGCGTCGCGACGGGAGTCCGCGCCCTCGACGGCGACGCGCTGGTGGACCAGTGGACGCGGGAGCGCCGCGATCCTGGCGACTACGCCTTCCTCGAGGTCGCCGACACCGGCTGCGGGATGGACGAGGAGACGCTGGCGCGGATCTTCGACCCGTTCTTCACGACGAAGTTCGCGGGGCGCGGCCTCGGGCTCGCCGCGACGCTGGGGATCGTCCGCGGCCACGGCGGACTCTTGGACGTGAAGAGCGCGCCGGGCGCGGGAACGACGTTCACGGTCTACCTCCCGCTCTCCGCCGGCGACGCCGACTCCGCGGCGGCGCGCGCTCCGTCGTCGTTCTGGCGCGGACGCGGCACGGTGCTGATCGCGGACGACGAGCCGTTGGTGCGCGAGGTCGCGCGGCGAATGGTCGAACGCCTCGGCTTCGACGCGCTGCCCGCGGCCGACGGGACGGAGGCGGCGGCGATCTTCGACGCGCGGCGGGACGATCTGGCCGCGGCGCTGATCGACCTGACGATGCCCGGTTTGTCCGGACCCGAGCTCTTCCGGCGCATCGCCGCGGCGCGTCCCGACCTGCCGGTCGTCGTCGTCAGCGGCTTCTCCGAAGCGGAGGCGCGCCGGCGCGTCGGCGACCCGCCGCCGGCCGGATTCCTGCAGAAGCCGTTCGAGTTCGATCAGCTGCGCGCCGCGCTGCGCGCGGCGGTCGAGCGCGTCTCGGGCGCCGCGGGCGAACGCTGAGCGGCGGCGCGCCGCTCAGCGCTTTCCCGGATCGAGCTGCGCGAAGAAGGCCCTCGCCTCGGCGTTGTTCGGGTCGGCCTCCTGCACCTTGCGGTAGCCGGCGAGCGCCTGGCTGACGTGCCCCTGCCGGTTCTCCTCCCGCGCGACGGCGAGCAGCAGCTGCAGCCGCTCCCACTTCGTCATGCCGGCCGGGTGGTCGAGCGCCTCGGCGTAGAGGCGCGAGGCCGCGGCCGAATCGCCGCGCGCGCCGGCGATCTGCCCGCGGACGAGCAGGCCGTAGCGCGGCGAGGCGCCGAGGCGGGCCATCTCGCCGAGCGCGGCCTCCGCTTCGTCGAGACGCTTCAGCGCGAGCAACGTGCTGATCCGCAGCTGCACCGCGTTGTAGCGGTCGTTCCTCTTCGGCGGAAGCGGCCGCGCGTCGAGCGTCGCCAGCGCGAGGTCCGGCCGCTGGCGCCAGAGGTACGTGCCCGCCAGCTCGCGCCGCAGCGCCGGGTCCTCGGGGTTCCGCGCCACGGCGCGCTCGAAGACCATCTGCGCCCCGGCGAGGTCCTGGCGCGTGCCGCGCAGGTAGAGCCCGAGGGCGAGCGCCGCCCCCGGCTTGTTCGGCGTCGCCGCGAGCAGGTCCTCGAGCGCCGCGTCCTTGCCGCCGAGGGTGTCGTAGACCGCCGGCGCGAACGACGCGTCCATCGCCAGCAGGCGGCGGAACTGCGCGAACCCGCGCGCGCGGTCGCCGAGCGCCAGCCAGTAGCGGCCGACGCGCAGCCGCAGCGGCCGGTTCGCCGGATCGAGCGCCGAGGCGCGTTCGAGATAGTGGCGCAGCGCCTCCGGCGCGCCGGCGGGGGCGCGGTCGCCGAGCGCGAGGCTCAGCGCCTCGCCGCTCTCCCAGGCGGCGATCTGCGCGTCGGCGCGCAGCGGAGCGCGCGCGGCGGCGCGCTGCGCGGCGAGGTAGGCGAGGCCGAGCCGGCGGGTCTCCGCCGCGCCGGGGGCGCGGTCGCCGAGGCGCGCGAGGACCTCCTGCGTCTCGGCCTGCGAGTACTCGCGCAGCTGGTCGGGGGAGGCGAACGCGGGCAGGGCGCGGAGCGTGCCGGCGCCGAACGTGCGCGCCGTCCAGAACGTGGCGAGTCCGAGGACGGCGAGTCCCGCGGCGAGCGCGGCGAGGACGATTCCGCGCGCCGCCCCCGGCTTGGACGGGATCCGCTCCGCCGGGGCGGGATGCCAGAGGAGCGGCGCGAGCAGCGCGCCGGCGAGGAACGCCGCGGGAACGGCGACGCCGGGCAACTGCAGCGAGAACTCGGCGATCTCGTGGATGCACAGCGCGGCGAGCCCCGCGGCGAGGGCCAGCGTCAGCGCGCGGTCGCGGTGGCCGCCGAAGACGCGCGCCGCGCCGACCGTCAGGAAGACG
>JAJFTU010000236.1 GCA_021372775.1 bacterium
AAAGAAAAGGCCCGGCGACGCGCGCCGGGCCTCTTCAAACCGTCCGGGACCGAAGCGTCAGGCTTCTTCGGGGCGGCGGATCGACTCGGCGCCTTCGCGCCGGTCCGCGAGCTTCGCGGTCTTGTCCTTGCGGATCTGGCGGGCGAGAACGTCCACGGCGTCGTTGATCGACTCGAGCAGGTTCTCCGAGGTCTGCTCCGCGGCGTACGGCGTGCCCTTCCCCTGGGCCACGACGCCGCAGGTGAAGCGGTGCTTCTCCGCCGAAAGCGTGACGTGGATCTCGAGGTTGTTCAGCAGCCGACCCAGCTTGCCGAGCTTCTCCTCGGCGTAGCTGCGGATTTCCGGGGTCAACTCGACGCGTCGTCCCGTCACATCGATGTTCATCGTGATCCTCCGGGTTGGGAGTGGAACGAGTCCGCCCCTTCAGCGCTTCCGCGCCGTCGAGGGGGCGATGCGCAGTTCCTCGCGGTACTTGGCCACCGTCCGCCGGGCGATCGAAAGCCCGTCGCGCCGCAGCGCTTCGGCGATCGTCTGGTCGGAGAGCGGCCGCGCGGGGTCCTCCTCCTGCACCATCCGCTTGATCTTCTCCTTCACGGAAAGCGAGGAAACGGCGTCCCCGCCGGCCGCGGCGAGGCCGCTGTGGAAGAAGAAACGCATCTCGAACAGGCCGCGCGGCGTGTGCATGTACTTGTTGTTGACCACGCGGCTGACGGTCGATTCGTGCATGCCGATGTCTTCGGCGACGTCGCGCAGCACGAGCGGCCGGATCTGGTCGATGCCGTGGTCGAGGAAGGCGCGCTGCCGCTGCACGATGCTCGTCGCGACCTTGAAGATCGTCCGCTGCCGCTCCTCGAGCGAGCGGATCAGGCGGAACGCCGCGCGGACCTTGTCCCGCACGAACTCGCGGGCCGTGGCGTCGGCGGCGGCGCCGTTCTCCGGGCGGTCGAAGAAGCGGCGGTAGGTCGGCGAGATGCGCAGCCGCGGCAGCCCTTCTTCGTTGAGCAGCACGCGGTAGCCGTCGCCGTCCTTGATCACGTAGACGTCGGGGGCGATGTAGGTCGTCGGCGAGGGGTTGTAGCGCTCGCCGGGACGCGGATCCAGGTTCCGCAGCGCCTCCAGCAGGTCCTCGACGTCCTCCGGATCGGCGTCGAGCGCCTTGGCCAGCTCGGCCTGCTTGCGCCCCTCGACGAGCGGCAGGAAGTCGCGGATCGCCGTCGCGGCGTAGGAGTCGCCCATCCCCTGCGCGCAGAGCTGCACGAGCAGGCACTCCTGCAGCGTGCGGCTGCCGACGCCGATCGGGTCGAAGAGCTGGATCAGGGCGCGGACCCGCTCGACGTCCTCGGCGGTCCACTTCTCGTCCCCTTCGGCCATCGCGGCGATTTCCTCCGCCGTGGCCTCGAGGTAGCCCTTCTCGTCGATGTTGCCGATGATCGCTTCGCCGATCGCCCGCTCGCGCGGCCCGAGCGCGGAAAGCTCGAGCTGCCACGTCAGGTGCTCGGCGAGCCCGGTCTGGGAGCGCAGCAGCTGGTCGGCGGTCGGCAGTTCTTCGTCGCGCGACTCGACCATGCCGTGCGTCGGCTGGTAGCTGTCCTCGAGGTCGCGGAAGAACGAGGCGTAGTCGAAGTCTTCGTTCTCGCCGGCGCGGTCGTCGCTCTCGCGCTCCGGCTGCGTCGGAGTGGCCGAGACTGTCTCCGTCGGCGCGCCGAGTTCCTCGAGGGCCGGGTTCTCGACCAGCTCCTGGGAGATTTCGTCCTGAAGATCGAGCTTCGACAACTGCAGCAGACGGATCGCTTGCTGCAGCTGGGGAGTGATGATGAGCTTCTGAACCAGCCTCGGCTGAAGTTTTTGCTCGAGCTGCGGCATGGTGCTCCGTCCGGCGTGCGGAATGTCACTCGAGGCGGAAATCCTCGCCCAAATATACGGCCCGAACGTCGGCGTCGCTGGCCAGCTCCGCTGGCGATCCGCTGCGGAATATCCTCCCGTGGCTGATAATATAAGCGCGTTTGACGATTTGCAATGTCTCGCGGACGTTGTGGTCCGTGATCAAGACGCCGATTCCCGCTTCCGACAATTCGCGCACGATCCGTTGAATGTCGGCGACGGCGATGGGATCGATCCCGGCGAAAGGTTCGTCAAGCAGCATGAATCGGGGACGGATCGCCATCGCGCGCGCGATCTCGCAGCGGCGACGCTCGCCTCCCGAAAGATAGAACGCCGCGCGTCCGGCGATTGCGGCGAGGCCGAACCGTTCCAGCAGTTCGTCGGCCCGCGCGCGGACCTCCCCTTCGGGCAGGCCGAGCGCCTCGAGCACGAGCTCCAAGTTGCCCCTCACCGTCAGGCGTCGGAAGACGCTCGGCTCCTGCGGCAGATAGGCGATCCCGGCGAGCGCCCGCTTGTGCAGCGGCTGCTCCGTGAGGTCGTCGTCGCCGATGCGGATCTTGC
>JAJFTU010000237.1 GCA_021372775.1 bacterium
TCCCCTTCGACGAGCCACGTCCAGAACGGGTTGAGGACCGGCTCGAACAGCAACAGCAGCGACGCCGTCAGCGCCGGCACGTGGACGATGCCGCGCGTCAGGCAGGAGTAGGCGAGGCCGATCTGGAAGACGCCGAGGAAGAGGATCGCGCCCCAGTCCGAGGCGCCGGCGGCGGCGACGCCCGAGGCGAACGGGAGGCAGACGACGACGGCGATCACGTTGCCGGCGACGACGGCGGGAAGCGACGACGCCTGCTCGCCTCCCTTCTTCCCCAGCCAGCGCAGCCCGGCGATCATCAGCGCGTAGGTCAGCCCCGAGGCCGCGGCGAGGACGTTGCCGAGCAGCGGCCGCGGCGCCGTGGCCTGCGGCGCGTCGGCGCCGACGAACATCAGCGCCAGTCCCGCCGCGAGCAGCGCGATCCCCCCGAAGTCGCGGCGGCGCGTCGGCTCGCCGAGCAGCCACGGGCCGAGCAGCAACAGGTAGAGCGGCGCCGACGTCTGGAGGTAGATCGCCGCGGCGGCCGTGGTGAGCTTGTTGGAGAGGACGAAGAGGATCAGCGTCGCTGCGTAGGCGAGGCCGACGAGCGGCGTGCGCCACGTCCAGCGCGCGCGCGCCGCCGGAACGAGCGCGACGAGCGCGAGCGCGGCGACGAGCGAGCGAAAAGCGGCGACGGAGAAGCCGGACAGCGAGCAGAACTTGATCGCCGCGCCGCCGGTCGAGAAGAGGAGCGCCGCGGCGACGATGTTCGCCCGCGCCGAGACGGCCCCCTTCGCGCCGCTCACGCCGCCGCTCCCCGGCGCCGCGGGACGGCTTCGCCGCGCGCCCGCGTGTTTCGCGTCGCGCCCACGCCGCCGCCGGCGCGCCGCGCAAGGCGGCGGCCGCGCGCGCCCTCGTCGCTCACGGCAGCACCCGCCGCCGCTCCTTGAGCGCGGCCCGCTCCAGCGCCCGCCGGTACGAGAGCGCCGCGAGCCGCCACGAGAAGTCCTCGCGCATCCCCAGGCGCTGCAGCAGCGCGAGCCGCGTCGCGTCGTTGCGGAACAGCTCGAGCGCGCGCCCGCAGGCGGCGCGGAGGCTCTCCGCGTCGGCGTGGTCGAAGAGGAAACCGTTGGCGTCGTCGGGGCGCTCGTCGATGTCGCGCACCGTGTCGGCCAGCCCGCCGGTGCGCCGCGCGATCGGCAGCGCGCCGTAGCGCAGCGCCGCCATCTGCCCGAGGCCGCACGGCTCGAAGCGGCTCGGCATCAGGAAGAAGTCGGCGCCGGCGTAGATGCGGTGGGCCAGCGGCTCGTCGAAGCGCGTGGCCACCGCCGCCTCGCGCGGCCGCAGCGCGGCGAGGCGGACGAGCGGATCGAGGTACCGCTTCTGGCCCGAGCCGAGCATCGCGAACTGCGCCCCTTCGTCGAGCAGCCACGGCGCGGCGGCGGCGACGAGGTCGATCCCCTTCTGCCGATCGACGCGCGAGACGAGGGCGAAGAGCGGCCGCGACGGATCGACCTCGAGCCCCAGCTCGCGCTGCAGGCTCTCCTTGCAGCGGGCCTTGCCGGCGAAGTCGGCCGCGTCGAAGTGGTGCGGCAGGCGCGGGTCGGACGACGGATCCCAGAGCGCGACGTCGAGCCCGTTGAGGATGCCGACGACGTCGCCGGCGCGGGCGGCGATGTCGTCGGCCAGCCCCTCGCCGTACTCCGGCGTGACGATTTCCCGCGCGTAGGTCGGCGAGACGGTCACGACGACCGTCGCCCCGCGGATCGCCCCCTTGAGCAGGTTGACGGCGCCGTCCGCGGCGAACGCCTCGGGATCGAGTCGGTCGAGCCCGAGCCGCGCGGCGAGCTCGCCGCCGAAGATCCCCTGGTGGGCGAGGTTGTGGACGACGAGCGCCGAGGCGGTCTCGCCGAGCACGTCGTCGGCGCGGCGCGCGGCGCGCAGCATCAGCACCGCCGGTGCCGCCGGCCAGTCGTGGGCGACGACGACGTCCGGCGCCGGCGCGCTCTCGCGCAGCGCGTTGAGCGCGGCGGCGCAGAACCAGCCGAAGCGCACGCCGTTGTCGGCGTAGCCCCCCTCCGGGCCGCCGTAGATCTCCGGCCGGTCGAAGAGGTCGTCGCGCGTCGGCAGCAGCACGCGCACGCCGCGGTGCTCGAAGCTGTGCAGCTCGCCGTTCCAGTCCGTCCCGTCGATCCGCGCGCCGATCAGGCGGCCGCTTCCCGCGGCGAGGCCGAGCGCGCGCCGCACGAAGCCGTAGCCCGGGACGACGACGGTGACCTGGTCGCCCGCCGCGGCCTGCGCCGCGGGGAGGGCGCCGACGACGTCCCCGAGGCCGCCGGTCTTGGCGAAGGGGGTCATCTCCGGGGCGATGTGCGCGATGTGCATGCGAAGATTATCGCCCATGGACGCGCAAACACCGGAGGACAGGGCGCGGCTGCCGCGCGCGGCGACGCTCGCGGCGGGGCGCGAGGCGGGGCTGACGGCGGTCGGCGCCGCGGCGCTCGTCCCGCGGCCGGAGCACGCCGCGGCGCTCGACGCGTGGCTCGCCGCGGGGGCGGCGGCCGACCTCGACTGGATGGGGACGACCGCCGCGCGGCGCAAGGATCCGCGCGTCCACTGGCCGTGGGCGCGGCACGCGCTGGTCGGGGCGCTCTCCTACCTCGGCGAGCCGGCGGAGCGGGCCGGCGCGCCGGGGCTGCTGCGCCACGTCGCGCGGTTCGCGCGCGGCCGCGACTACCACGACGTGCTCAAGGACCGGCTGCGGGCGTGGGGGGACGCGGCCGAGCGGCTGCTCGGGCGGCCGCTGCGGCGCATCGCGCTGGTGGACATGAGCGGCGTGCTGGAGCGGGAGCTCGCGGCGCGGGCGGGGCTGGGGTGGATCGGCAAGAACGCCTGCCTGATCGGCCACGGCGGCGACTCGTGGCGCGCGCTCGGCGCGCTCTTCGTCGACGCGGAGGTCGAGGAGGACGCGCCGCGCGCGGACGACGCGGTGGGAACGACGGCGGGCGCGACGACGACGACGGCCGCGGTCGCGGCGCGTCGGCCGCGTCCGGCGCCCGACCTGCAGTTCTGCGGCACCTGCCGCGCCTGCGTCGACGCGTGCCCGACCGGCGCGATCTCGGCGCCGTGGTTCGTGGACGCGCGCCGCTGCGTCTCGTACTGGACGATCGAACACCGCGGCCCGATCCCTCCGGAGCGGGAGCGGGACCTCGGCGAGTGGGTCTTCGGCTGCGACGTCTGCCAGGAGGTCTGTCCCTGGAACCGCAAGGCGGCCCCCGCGGCGCCGCCCGAGCTGCGGCCCGACCCGCGTCTCGAGCGGACGAGCCTCGCCGACCTGCTGCGCCTGGACGACGCCGCCTTCCGCGCGATGTTCCGCGGCACGTCGCTCTTCAGGGCGCGCCGTTCCGGCGTGCTGCGCAACGCGCTGATCGTCGCCGGCAACCTCGGCGACGAGGAGGCGCTCGCCGTCGCGCGCACGCTGACCGACGATCCCGATCCTCTGGTCCGCGAGACCGCGCGGCGCGTGCTCGCGCGCTGACCTTCGCCGCGGCGGCGCGCCGCGTACCCGCGCGCCCCTCGACCGCACCCGTTTCCGCGCGCCCCTCGACCGCGCCGCCGCCCGGCTATTCGAACAGATGCGCGCGGACGAGCCGCTCGACCTCGCGCACGTCGGGGACGCCGTAGAAGCCGGTCGAGAGCGGGCGGCCGCGCGAGGTCACGACGTCGGTCTCGAAGACGACGTCGCCCGAGCCGTCCTTCCGCTCGACGCGCGAGACGCCGCGGAGCCGGTCCTTGCCGTAGGAGACGACGCTGCGGCGGCGGCCGCCGGAGACGACGAGCGCGCGGCGGGTCGTCACGCCGTAGAACGTGCGGCGCGCGCTGCGGAACGCGGCGAACGGCGCGCCGAGCATCGCGAGGCCGATCAGCGCGAACGGCGTTCCGAACAGCCAGAAGAAGCGCGCCGACCCCGACGGCGCATGCTCGCCGAGGCCGCCGGCGGCGGCGAAGATACAGAAGCCGACGAAGGCAGTCCACGGCACGCCGAAGAGGGCGATCGGCAGCGCGCGCAGCGCGTACCGTCCCGGCCGCGGCCGCCCGCTCCACACCAACTGCTCGTCGGCGTCGAGCTCCCGCCGCAGAACCTCGTCGGCCATCCCCAGTTCCGTTGCGCTCATCGATCCGCCGCTCCTCGTTCCGCGTCAGCCTAAACGATTTCCCGTTTCCCCGTCGAACCGCCGCCGCGGCGCGATCCCTCTCGTTCCACGGCGCCCGACGGCCCATCACCATCGCCGTGCCCATCATCATCGCGGCGCCCGTCGCCATCACGGCGTCGGTCGGAGCGTTGCGTCGAAAACGACGAGCGCGATGCGAGGCGGGGGGCGGCGGCGGAGCATTGCCCCGTCGCGGAGCCGCCGCCCCGCGCCTCGCGGCGCGCGACCATCGACGGACACGCGCCCTGACGCATCAACGCGAGAAACGACCCAGAAACCGCCGACCAAGGCCGCGGCGCGCGCCGAAGCAAGAAGCACGGACCAACCAAGAAGGACCATCCCCCTGCGGACGATCAGCGAAGCACGCCGCCAAACACGACAGCGCGTCGGGCGTGCGGGGGCGGCGGCGCAGCCGTTGCCCGGTCGGCGGAGCCGCCGCCCCCGCCGCACGACGCGCGTCCCGCGAATCGCGCGGGCACTGCATCAGCGACCGTCATGCCGCATCGGAGCGGCGCAGCAAGACGTCCTGCGTCCCCGCAACGCGCGAGCCTCTCGTCCCGCGGATCGCGCGGGCACGGCGACGGCGACGGCCATGCCACATCGGAGCGGCGCAACAAGA
>JAJFTU010000238.1 GCA_021372775.1 bacterium
GACGGCTGCGCCAACACCGGCGAGCTCCCGGGCGTGTCGCTGCACGAGTTCGGCCACGGCTTGGACACGAACGACGGCGACGGCTTCTCGCCGGACAACGGCACCGGCGAGACGTACGGCGACTTCACCGCGCTGCTGCAGACGCATGCGTCGTGCATGGGCAGCGGCTTCTATCTGTCCGGCGTGTGCGGCGGCTACGGCGACGCCTGCAAGACCTGCTCGGGCGTGCGCGACGTCGACTACGCGAAACACCGGAACAACACGCCGGCGACGCCCGCGATGCTGTCCGGAACGACGGGGTTCCACTGCCCGCTGAAGCCGTCCTACGCCGGACCGTGCGGCTACGAGGGGCACTGCGAGTCGTACATCGGAACCGAGGCGCTCTGGGACCTCGCGAACCGCGATCTCCCCGGAGCCGGCCTCGACGCGGCCAGCGCGTGGCAGCTCGTCGATCGGCTCTGGTACACGTCGCGCCCGACGGCGACGGCCAACTACGCCTGCACGACAACGAGCGGCATCTCGACCAACGGCTGCGGCGCGGGGAGCCTCTATTCCGTGCTCCGCGCGATGGACGACGACGACGGGAACCTCGCCAACGGGACGCCGCACGCCGCGGCGATCTACGCCGCCCTCGCGCGGCACGGAATCGCCTGCGGCGCCGCCTCGGACACGACGAACCGCAACCACGCCGGATGCACGCTCCCCGGCAAGCCGGCCGCGACGGCCACGGTCGGCGACGGCCGCGTCGATCTCGCTTGGGGCGCCGTCGCCGGCGCGCAGTCGTACCGGATTCTGCGGAACGAAGACGGCTGCGAGATGGGCTACACGAAGATCGCCGACGTCGCGGGCGCGGCCTCCGCGGCCTACGCCGACGGGACGCCGCTCAACGACCTGCGCTACTACTACCGCGTGCAGGCGCTCGGCGGGTCGGACGCCTGCGCCGGTCCGGTCAGCGACTGCGTGCCGGCGATGGCCGTGCCGAGCGCGGCGACGCTGCGGATCGGGAGGACCTACGTCAACTGCGCCGCCTCGGCGGTGAAGGTGACGCTCGAGGACGCCGACTTCGTCGGCGCCGGGAGCCGCGAGATCTCGCTCTTCTCGAGCGCGGACGGCGCCCCGATGAGCCTCGCGCTGACGGAGACCGGCGCCGGGACCGGGGTCTTCGAAGGGACGTTCGCGACGAAGGCGGGCGGAACCTCGCAGGACGGCGTCGTCGCCGTCGCCGACGGCGGAACGGTGACCGCCCGCTACGAGGACGCCGCGCCGACGGCGCGGACGGTGGACGCGACGGCGTCGATCGACTGCACGCCGCCGCGCGTCACGAGCGTCTCCGCGGGCTCGACGACCGACAAGGCGCTGACCATCGACTGGTACACGAGCGAGCCGACCCTCACCGAGCTGCGTTGGGGCGCCGCGGCGCCTCCGACGAACGACCTGTCCACCGCGGCCGACTTCGCGACGAACCACGCCGCGACGATCTCCGGGCTCGCCGCCTGCACGCCGTACGTCTACGACCTCGTGCTCGAGGACCGGGCGGGGAACGTCGCGGTGGAGACGAACGGCGGGGCTCATTATTCCGCCTCGACCATCGGCCGCACCTACGCGCTCCGCGACGACGTCGAAGGGGGCGTCGGCTCCTGGACGGCGGCCGCCGCGTCCGGCTCGGGCTTCGCGATTTCGACCTGCCGCGCCCATTCGGGGGCGAATTCCTGGAAGATCGGGACCGCCGCGTGCGGCGGCTCGGGCTACCAAGCCGTGGACGCGTCGCTGACGTCGGCGCCGTTCGATCTCGGCTACCTCGGCCACGGGATGCATCTCCGCTTCTGGCAGTGGGTCGCCACGCTGTACCCGAACGACAAGAGCTACATCCAGATCACCACCGACGGCGGCAGGACGTGGAGCGACCTCCACGCGGCGTACAGCGGAACCAGCAGCGGCTGGATCCTCTGGGACATCGACCTCGCCGACTACACCGGGACGGCGCAGCTCCGCTTCCGCTTCACGTCCGGCGGCGCGCCGTCGAACGAGGGGTGGTACCTCGACGACATCGAGGTCGGCGCGCTGGGCGCCTGCCGGGCGGCGTTGAAGCGCTCCGGCACGACGTTGGCGGACGCCTGCCACGGCACGGGTGCGGCGGCGGACGGCGCGGCCGATCCGGGCGAGCACGTGCGTCTGCGGATGAGCCTCGCGAACGCGGGCAGCAAGACGGCCACGAAGGTCTCGGCGGCGCTCGCCACGACCGACGCGCGGGCCGCGGTGACCAACGGCGCGGCGATGTTCCCCGACGTGGCCGGCGGCGGGTCGGGCAGTTCGCTCGAACCGCAGTTCGCGGTGCGCGTCGGTTCGTCGGCGGTCTGCGGCGACCAGATCCCGTTCACGCTGTCGATCGCCTCCTCCGAGGGCGCGTGGTCGGAGCAGTACCTGCTGCCCGTCGGGCGGTACGTCGTGTCCGGGACGGCGAAGTCGCTCGACGAGCACTTCGACTTCCCGAGCGGGGCGTCCTCGACGTGGCTGCCGACCGGCTGGACGGTCGCGCACACCGGCACGCTCACCGACTGGAACGTCCTCACCGGCTTCACCAAGACGGACTGCACCGGGAACGGCAAGTCGAGCGCCACGCACGCCGCGACCAACACGACCTCCGACTCGTGGATTTTCGGCAAGGCGACGACCCTCAAGGCGGGGACGCCGTACACGCTGTCGTTCAACCTGAAGGCGGTTTCGGGGAGCGTGACGGTCGAGGCCGCGCTGGCGACGGCGGCGACGACGTCCTCGACGAAGACGACGCTCTGGTCGGCGTCGTCGTTCAACGGAACGGCCTGCACGGCGGAAAGCGTCTCGTTCACCGTGCCGAGCGACGGGACGTACTACCTCGGCTTCCACGACAAGACGCCCGCCTCGGGCGGAACGGTCGCCGTGGACGACGTCGTGGTCTCGACCCCGACCTACGCCTGCCAGATCCACGCCTGCACCGGCGGCTCTCTCGCGGCGCCGGGGGAGACCTCCGGCGGCGCGGACGCTTCGCTGCAGTGGAGCGGCTCGACGAAGGACACGCTGACGTGGAGCGGCAACGCCGCGGCGACGAACGGCTACCGGCTCTACCGCGGGGCGGCGGCCGACCTGCGGCACGCCGACGGGGCGGTCCAAAACGCCTGCGTGCGCTGGAGCGGGACGACGACCACGACCGGCCCGACGCTGACCGATTCGCCGGCCGCGGGGCAGGTGCAGTGGTTCCTGATCAGCGGGCTGAACGACGCCGGGGAGGGCTTGGCCGCGACGGGGTGGAAGATCAACGCCGCGGGCGCGTGCCGCTGACGTCGGGGCGCGGCGAAAGGCGCCGCGGGGTCGCCTCGCGGCCGGGGCGATTGAAGTCCGCGGACGGCCGAGCGCGCGGGCGAGGGGCGCGCCGCGGGGTCGCGTTGTAGCCGGGGCGATTGAAGGGCACAATCCTTGGATGCGGCGGCCCGGGGAGGGCCGCGGCCCCCCCGCCTCCTCCGCGGAGGCCCATTCAAGGAGCGCTCCATGGTCATCGGCCCGCGGTTCCTCCGCGCCGCCGCGGCGACGCTGGTCATTCTCTGCGGACTCGTTCCGGCGTCGGCGCAGATCGCCAAGAAGGGCGGCGGCGCGCTCGACAAGCTCACGATGGTCCGTCCCGAACTGCAGGTCGGTCCGCGCCACGTCTCGGCCGATTCGGCCGCGGCGCTGAAGGCGCCGGCCGCGGCGGCGGCGTTCCGCGCGCTGCAGGCCGCGCGGCCGGAGGCCGGCTGGCGCATGACGCTCGACGCCGTCTCCGGACGCCCCGCGCTGCTCGAAGGGGCGCTGCCGTGGACGCCGGGGGCGGGGAACAAGCTGACCGCGGCGTCGGCGGGCGTGCCGGCGGGACTGGCGCTCAAGGACATGCCGAAGGCGACGATGATCGACAAAGCGCTCGCCTTCCTCAAGGCGAACCCCGATCTCTTCGGCCTCGACCCGGACGACCTTCGGCCGATCGACGGCGCGACCGGCCCGATCGGCGACTCGGCCTACTTCGTCGACTTCCAATGGACGTGGAAGGGGATCGAGGTCGAGAAGGCGCACGTCGTCTTCCGCGTGAACCACGGGAACCTCGTGCAGGTCGGGCAGGAGTACGTCGGCCCGGCGATCGCGACGCTCGACCCGACGCCGGCCCTCTCCGCCGACGACGCGTGGGCGGCCGTCCGGAGCTACGCCGGGGGGCGGAAGGACGACCGGATCGTCGCTCCCGCGCGGCTGTTGATCGTGCCGCAGGCGGACGGCGACGGCCTCGGGTACCGCCTGATCTACGCCGTGATCTTCGTGCGGCCCGGGGAGCGCGGGACGTGGGAGGGGCGCGTGGACGCGCGCACCGGCGAGGTCGTCTCGTTCCGCGACGTGGACGTCTACGGGTCGGCGCACGGGCACGCCTACACGCACGATCAGCCGGCCGACGAACTCGATCGGCCGTTCGCGTTCGTGGACGTGGGGCAGGACGGGAGCGGGGCGACGATCTACGCCGACGCCTACGGGCGCTTTTCCGGCACGAGCGCGACCTCGGCGCTGAGCGGGAAGCTGGCCAAGATCGCGGACAACTGCGGCGCGATCTCCCTTTCGACGACGAGCGGCGACCTCGACTTCGGCGCGGGCAAGGGAACGGACTGCGCGACGCCGGGCGTCGGCGGGGCGGGGAACACCCACGCCGCGCGCACCCAGTACTACAACGTCAACAAGATCAAGCAGAAGGCGCTGACCTACCTGCCGTCGAACACCTGGCTCGCGGCGCAGCTGACGATCAACGTCAACGTGAACGACACCTGCAACGCCGGCTGGTCGCCGTCCAC
>JAJFTU010000239.1 GCA_021372775.1 bacterium
CGTCTTCGCCGCGCTCCTGGACCGGCGGCGCTACCTCTGCTCGACGCGCACGATGTTCCGGATCGTCGCCCGGCGCCGCGAGACGCGCGAGCGACGCGACCAGTTGACGCACCCCGCGTACGCGAAGCCGGAGCTCCTCGCCGCGGGCCCGAACCAGGTCTGGTCGTGGGACATCACGAAGCTCCGCGGCCCGCGGAAGTGGAGCTACTTCCACCTCTACGTCGTCCTCGACATCTTCAGCCGCTACGTGACCGGGTGGATGGTCGCGGAAAGGGAGAGCGCGGCGCTCGCCGTGCGCCTCCTCCACGACACCTGCGCCAAGCAGGGCGTCCGCCCCGGAACGCTCACTGGCCTGCCCCCATTCGCTGGTCCAACGAAACCGAGAGTCAAAGCGTCGCGGGTTCTTCGAGCTTCAGCGGGCCGGAGGGAGGCGGTGCCGACCGGAGGCCCGCCGAAGCTTGCGCCGCGAACTCGCAGGGGGGCAGGTTCCCGAGCGAGCGGTGCGGCCGGTTGACATCGTAGTCGATCCTCCAGTTCTCGATGGTGAAGCGCGCGTCGGCGAGCCCGCCGAACCAGTGCTGGTTCAGGCACTCGTCGCGGAGCTTGTCGTTGAAGCTCTCGATGAAGGGGTCGTCGGTCGGCGAGCCCGGGCGGCTGAAGCGCAGTTCCACGCCGTGCGCGTGCGCCGAGGCGTCCGTCGCCCGCGCGGTGAACTCCGTCCCGTTGTCAACCGTGATCGCGCGCGGGCGGCCGCGCGCCGCCGCCGGACGGTCGAGCCCGCGCACGAGGCGCGCCGCCGGCAGCGACGTGTCGACCTCGACCGCGAGGCGCATCCGCGTGACCACGTCGACGACGTTGCGCGTCCGGAACGCCCGCCCCGACTCCAGGGCGTCCTGCCCGAAGTCCATCGACCAGCACTCGCTCGGCCTGCTCGCCGGCGGCGTCGGCACGCGCGGCTCGCGGGCGAGGCGTTTGCGCTGCTTGCGCCGCACGGCCAAGTTCTCCCGGCGGTAGATCCCATGCACGCGCTTGTTGTTGATTCCCGGCAGTTCGCGCCGCCGCAGCACGTGCAGCCGGCGGCGGCCGAAGCGCGGCCGCTCCCGCGCCAGCCGCAACTGCGCCTCGCGGAGTCCCGGGGCGTCGCCGCGCCTCGGCTTGCGGCGGCACGTCGGACGACGGCTCCCGATCGGCCCGCACGCGCGTCGCTCGCTCATGCCGAGCCGGCGAGCGCGACGCACGCGTCCCGTCGCGCGGCGGGCGTCACCACTCTCTTGAGGCGATGTCCTTCAACACGCGGATGCCCAGCGCCTGCTCGGCGACGATCATCTTCAGCTTCCGGTTCTCGTCCTCGAGCGCCCTCAGCCGCACCGCGTCGCCGGCCTCCATCCCGCCGTACTTCGCCTTCCAGCGGTAGTACGTCTGGTCGCTGATCCCGTACTTCCGGCACAGCTCCCCGACCCTCACGCCGGCGTCCGCCTCCTTCAGGATGCCGACGATCTGCGCCTTGCCGAACCGGATCTTCTTCATGAGCGTCCTTTCGCGGGCGAAGTGTCGCCCCGAGGACTCTCGGCCAGCCCGGACCACTTTTCGGGGAGCACGCCACAAACGACGACGCGCCCCCTCCGAGGGGGGGCGCGTCGTCTGAGACTCACGTATTGCTACTTGCGGCCGGCGGGTTTCTTGGCGGGCTTCGGCTCCGGCGCGGCAGGCTGGGCGGTGGCGCCCTTCGCCTTGTCGATCAGGATCTTCATCGCGGGGGCGTCGTCGGCATTCGGCCGCGCGCCGAGGTAGTTCTCGAGCAGCGCGACGGCCGTGGCGTTGTCGCCCTTGCGGAGGGCGATGTAGCCCATCTCGCGGTTCGCCTCGGCGAGGTTCGGGTCGAGTTCGAGGGCCTTGCGGTAGGCCTGCTCGGCGCGGTCGAGCTTGTCGGCGTTGGAGAAGTTCGCGCCGATGTTGAACCACGCCTTGGCGTCCGGCTTCGCGACCTGTTCCATCTTCTGGAGGATCTCGATCGCCTTGTCTTCCTGGCCCTTGTCGGTGTAGATCGTGGCTATCGACGTGTAGGCGCTCGCCTCGGTCGGCGACTTCTCGAGGATCGCCTGATACGCGGCGAGGGCGTCGTCCTTGCGCCCCATCTCGTCGAGCAGGGCGGCGCGGTTGAGCATTACCGGGATCGCGTCCGGGGCGATCTTGATTTCTTCATCGTACCAATTCACCGCCTGCGCCTTGTCGCCTTTGCGGTAACAGACGTCGGCGAGGGCTCCGCGCGGCCCCACGAATTTCGGATCTGCTTCGATCGCGAGCTTCAGGTACTTCTCGGCGGAATCCCAGTTCTTGAGGCCGGCTTCGTTGATCCCCTTGAGATAGAGCGGCCCGAGCGCCTTCGGGATCTTGGCGAGGACCTGATCAACGACGGCGTTGGACTCGGCGAACTTCCCGTCCTGCGTGAGGCGATTCGCGTCGTTGATCATGGTGTTCATCTGTTCGGCTTCGGGACCGGTGAGAACGCCAGCATAGTAATTCTCCGGCACCATCACGAAGTCGTAGGTGCAGCTTGCGCTGGGCGGGAAGGAAACTTCCGGCATTTCCTGCTTGGGACCGAGTTCGCCGGCATTCTTGGAAACGACCTGCCCATTGCCGCTCTTGATTTCGAAGGCGACGGTGAACATGATCAGGCCTTCCTTGTGGGCCGTGATCTGGTACCGCCCCATCTTGAGGAACGGGAGTTTGTAGGCACCGTCCTTGCCGGTCTTGACCTTGCGGGTCCCTCCGCCGTCCTTGGCTCCGGCTGCGACGACTTGAACATCGGCCAACGGCCCGCCATCCTTCATCGTGACCGTTCCGGTAACCGTGACCATCTGCGCGACGGCCGCGGGGGCCGCGAATGCGGCAAGCGCGAGCGCGGCCGCGAGCAATCCTGCGCGTTTGAACACGAGCGCCTCCTTAGCGTTCATCCGAACGACTCCAGAATTCTAGCCTGCTCGACGCGGGCGGCGCGAACGGCCACACCTAGGATTTCGGCTGGAACAGCCGTCTGGTGTACAGTGCCCACATGATTACGAAGCTTACTGCCGTACGCTGGATCAAGCTCGTCGGGCTGGGCATGGTCGCCGCCGTCGGTCCAGGACCATGTATTGCTCAGGAAGATCCCCTGCCGATCGGGTTGACCGAAAACGTTCGCATTGATCTTGTTCAGTTCAACGTTCTGGCGACTGATAAACGCGGCAATCCAGTCTTCGACCTGAAGCCGGAGGATCTCCGTCTGTTTGATGGTGGTACGGAGCAGCGCGTGTCGTTCGTGGAGCCGTACGCGGCTCCCTTGCCCGTGCAGGTGTCGGCAAAACAGACGCCGACAGCGTCTAGGCAGACGGTGGAGGATACCGCAGCCAAGCCAGGGCGGTACTTGACGCTGTTCTTTGACACCGCCGGCACCTCGCTGCGGACGCGGAACATGGCGATCCCTGCGGCACGGGACTTTGTGGAACGGGAGCTGAGGCCGCGGGATCGCGTCGCGGTCGTGAATTTCACGGGTAAGCTCAAGATGGTCCAGACGTTCACGAGCGATCGAGCGCTCATTCTGGCCGCGGTTGACATGGTCGCGGGCGACATGAAGAACACGGTCGAAGACCGGGTCGGGGCGATCGACCAGCTTATCGAGGACTTCAGGCACTGTTCGAGCCTTGCGGACTCGTGGGGCTGCGCATCCAAGCACGCCTCCGAACGGGAGTTTGCGAACTGGCATGAACAGAGCGCCTTCCTGACGGCGCTGACGTCGTTCGCGCGGGCGATCGCACCCATCCCGGCCGCCAAGACCGTTATTCTCTTCACGGATGGTGTCCCGGCCCGTTGGGGAGCCGAGATCTACGCTGCGGCGGAAGCCACGCTGGGCGACAGCGTTGCGTCGGCGCTCGCGAACCGCGCTCCGCTGGCGTCTGAGAACCGTTTGTGGGACCGGTTCGCGGAGGCCGCAGCCTCTGCGCGCGTCTCCGTCTTTGCAATCTGCCCGAACGGCGGTTTTGGCCGATTTGCCTCAGTCTCGGCCAGGAATGAAAAGCCGTCCTCGGAAATCGAAAATAGGTCGCAGATTGATCCCTATCGGGAAAGCGAATCGAACTTCGCGCAGGGCGCGGCGATCCTCGCTGAGCGAACGGGCGGGCGGCTCTTGCGGTCGAACGATCTGGACGTGTCACTCAAGGAGGCGTCGCGGGTCTCAAGCGGCCTCTACACGGTCGGTTTTCAGCCGCGCGGCGTTGAGGTCGGGACCCTGAAGCACAACATCAAGGTCAAGTCGAACCGGAAGGGTGTGACGATCGAGTACGCGCGGGACGTTCCGCGGCGCGTCATCCGGCAGATTCTGAAGGGGGAAGTGACTACCGAGAAGAGTGCTTGCGAGGGCGACCGGCGGCAACTCCTTGTCCGACTCCGGCTCGATCGGGCGTCGTTGGCGTTCGAGGAAACCAAGAAGATCCTTTCGGCGAACTTCGCCGTTTACACGGAACTGCTCGTGGACGGTATCGACGATCCCGCATTTGTCGACTATCGCTTCTTCAACGCTTCGCGCGACGCCAAGGTCGCGAGCGTCGACGCGGGTGCCGATCCGACGGTTGAACAGCGACTGATCGTGCCGTGCTCCGGCCTGCGGCTCGCCCTGACCGCGACGGACGCGGCGACGGGAGCGCGGGCCGTTTTCACCGCTCGAATCGAAAAGTGAAGGCCCTTCATCTGGCATGCGCCGTGTTGTTTGCGGCGCCAATCTGGTCTGCTGGGTGCGCGCGTTCCGCGCCTCCGGCGCGGCACTTGCTTCTCATCACTCTGGACACCACCCGCGCTGACAGGCTCGGCTGCTACGGCCGCGCCCGGGCCGGGACACCATGGTTGGATCGGCTGGCAGCCGACGGTGTGCGCTGTGAGCGGGCATATTCGCAGGTTCCCATGACGTTGCCGTCGCACGTCTCGATCCTGACGGGCCTTTATCCAACGCACCACGGCGTGCACACGAACGGCGAGCGGACGATGAACGTCACGACGCCGACTCTTGCCGACCTGCTCGGCGCGCAGGGGTTCTATACCGCGGCGGCAATCGGTGGCTATCCGGTCGCGGGGCAGGTCGCGACCCGCCGAGGGTTTGCCGCGTACGACGATGAATTGGCCGACGCCCACAACCCGCGAGGCACGGAGCGGATTGCGGCCTCCGTCGTGGACGCCGCGCTGCGTCTCGTCGACCAGCGCGCCGGCAAGCGGCTCTTCCTCTGGGTCCACATCTACGATCCGCACGACCCGTACGAGCCGCCGTCGCCGTTCAAGGAGCGGTACGCCTCCGACCTCTACCAGGGCGAGATCGCCTACGCCGACTCG
>JAJFTU010000240.1 GCA_021372775.1 bacterium
ACCACGGCGTCGGCCTGCGCGCGCGGCCCGGCGACGATCCGCAGCGCGGCGCGCGAGAGGTCGATCTTCGCCTCGGCCCAGCGTTCGGGGACGACGCAGCCCCACTCGTCGAACAGCGCGGCCTCGTCGGCCGGCGCGTCCACGAGGGCGACGACGCGCGCCCCGGAGCGGGCGAGGAACTGCTTGGCCAGCGCGCTGAGGTCGGTCGCCGCGAGCAGGACGAACGTCCGCTCGTCCGCGTCTTGCGCGGCGTTCTCCTCGGAGGCGGTCCGCGGCGCGGCGTCGGCGATCGCGGCCGGCGCCGCGGGCGCGGCCGTTGCGGCGAGCGCGCGGCGCCGCAGATCGTTCGGATCGACGAGCCCCGCGTCCGCGAGCAGCGCGGCGCGGCGCGCTTCGAGCGCCGCGAGGGCCGCCCAACGTTCGCGCTCGGCGGCGTCGAACGCGGCGCCGAGCCGCGCGGCGAGCCGCGGGCCGGCGTCGGCGAAGCGCAGCCCCTCCGCGGCGAGCCCGGATGCGGCCGCGGCGAGGTCGTCGGCCTCGGCGAGGCGCGCGGCGAGGCCGCTTCCGCCGCGCGGGAAGACCTTCTTTGCGGCTGCGTCCGACTCGGCGGACAGCGCCGCGGCCCAGGCCAGCAGTCCGGCGAGGTCGTCCGCGGCGTCGGCGGCGGGCGGGACGAACAGTTCCGGCAGCGCCCCGGGGGTGACGACGCGCGGCGGCGCGAGCGCCAGCGGGGCGGTTCGCGCGGCGAGGGCCAGCAGTTCGAGCAGCCGCCGCCCTCCGCGGCGGCCGGGCGCGACGACGACGACGCGCGAGAGGTCGAGCGCGCCGCCCTCCGCGAACGCCCCTTCGAACCACTTCGCCGCCGCCGCGAGGCACGCCTCGCCGCGGCCCAGGAACACCCGCTCGACGTTCATCGATCGCCCCCGGCGCGGCCGGACCCGCCGCGCCCGAGGCCATGATAGACGAAGGACCGGCACGCACCGTGCCGGTCCGGCCGTCTCTCTCCCGGCGGAGAGGTCAGCGCTTCATCAGCGAGACGGAGACGGAGAAGCAGCGGTCCTTCATGTGGACCACCGAGATCTCCTCCAGCTCGAAGTCCACCGAGACGGTCGTGAAGCCGCGCGAGTAGTAGAGGTCGTAGCTCGCGCCCATCACGACGGTCGGGCAGGAGAGGTTGGTGAAGCCGAACTCGTTCTCGGCGCAGAGCGACTTGATCCCGCCGGCGATCATGTTCCCGAACTCGGCGATCGCGTCGAGCGTCTCCTCGTCGAACTCGCTCTGCTCCTCGCCCAGCAGCTTGCCGGCGAGGAGCAGCGCGGCGCGCTCGGAGAGGTTGAAGTTCATCGTGCCGGTGTGGCTGCCGAGCAGCCCGACGAGCACGGAGATCCGGCGGTTCGACTTGGGGAACTTGGAGGCCCCGACCGGCTGCGGGACGACGCCCGCCATCTCGAGCCCGATCTTGGTGCCGCCCGAAACGGCTTCGAGCAGGACGGGATTGACCTGCAGGCCCAGAAAGTCGTTCGCATCGCTCATTGCGCGTGTGCCCTCGCGGCGCGCGGCGGCGCCGGTCCTCTCTTCGGCCCGCCGCGCCGAGACTTGACCCGGCGCGGTTGCGGCCGAAGACGGGAAATTGTAATGAAGAACTCCGGAGGCGCCTTCCCGATGCCGATCTACGAGTTCTATTGCCGCGCGTGCCACCGCGTCTACAGCTTTCTTTCGCGGTCGATCAACACCACGGCGTCCCCGTCCTGTCCGCGCTGCGGGGCGGCCGGGCTCGCCCGGCAGGCCTCGACGTTCGCCGTGTCCCGCGGGCTGAAGGAGTCGGCGGAGGGGGACGAGGGCGGGCCGGAGATCGACGACGCGCGCCTCGAGCGGGCGATGGAGTCTTTGGCCGGCGACATCGACGGGGTGGACGAGAACGACCCGAAGCAGGCGGCGCGGCTGATGCGCAAGCTGTTCGACGCCGGCGGGTTGCCGGTCGGCGGCGGCATGGAGGAGGCGCTGCGCCGGATGGAGGCCGGGGAGGATCCGGACCGGATCGAGGAGCAACTGGGGGA
>JAJFTU010000241.1 GCA_021372775.1 bacterium
GAGCGGCGCCGGCGCCGCCCCGCCTCCGATCAGCGCCGCGGCGACCGCCGCCGCGATCAGCTTCGCCTTCATCGTTCCGCCCTCCGCGCGGCGCCCTCCGCGCGGCGCCCTGCGCGCCGCGCGACTCGACTATAGAGCGAACGACGACGCGCCGGGCGGAGTGTCCGGCGCGCTCGTTCCTATGCCGTACAATGACCGGACCGCACGACCAATCGTCCCGGAAGCGAATGGGGCCTAGCCCGCTTGGTTTTCGAGAGCGCGACTGATTCTCCGACACTGTTTCACTGCGCGCCTTCGACGGCTTCTGGCAGATCATCCGCCCCACAGCCTCGCCCGAATCGGCTTGTACCCGGCCGTGGGGACGAAAGCTGCCGCAACGAAAACCGCATCCGAACGCACGGACGGCCTAGCCACCGCGTTTGTCGTTGGCCAACCAGAACCCCGACACCGTGCTTCATGCCCGCCCCCCGGCGCGCCCCACGCGTTGTCATAACGTTTGGCGAAAAAACTGCCACAGAGCTGCGGTTCTGTGGTAGCATAACCAATGAGTGATGTCCCTGTAGCCGGGGACATTCGCCGCGGCCCAAGCCGGGCCAGTTGCCACCTAGCCGGTGCAGAAAAGGGTGTCATTTATGGACGTAATTCCCTCTGTCTTGGCGTCGATCGCGAACAATGCTTCGTTTTTGAATTCGATCGATGATGCGGTCAAGAGACTAGCTCGGGATGCGGAAGCCCAACTTTCGAAGGCCGGCGTTGGCCTCTCAATCTGGATTCCGGTCGCCAAGGACGAAAACGACACGCCGATCGAACTAGGGTACACACGGTGCGGCTCCGCGTGGACCTTTGCAGTTCGTGAACAGGATCCCGACCCCGACCTTGAGTTCACAGTACGTCCCCTGTCGGATCTGTCGCGACAGGAAAGAACCATCTGGGGCGCACAAATTCCAAAGTTGCTCAAGGCAATCGATGATGAACTAAAAACGAGGGCCGAAGCGGTGAAACGAGAGCTAGGCCCCTTCGTTCCGGTAGTGACTTCGCGTCAGTCCAAGGTTCTCGCGCTCGGTGACGACGATGATATTCCCTTCTAGGCTTGGCAGTCCGCCAAGGCGCGCAGACGGCGACTGCTTCTCTTGGGGGGGAGGTCTTCGGCTCGAAATTGGGCTATGCCGATCAGCACCGCCCCAAGATCTAGAGCTTACGACACGTTATTCCACAAAATGTTGTAGACTGACTTTGAGGTAACAAAACGAGCCACCGGCACAGGGCCGATGGCCCGTCTGGGTGGAAGTTGCAGCTTCCCCCTGAAACCATCCAGCGGACTATCTGTCAAGCAACGACCAGAGGAGATATTACGCCTCGTCGCCTGACGATAGCCAGCGCTTTGAGACTATTCCAAGCGATTTTTTCCGGTTTTTTCCGGTGCTCGCTAGGAGGTCCCAAGGAGCGAAGACGTATGCCAGATGATGTCCTAGATTCAGCCCATCGCAGACGACAGCAAAAGTTGCCGCGAAAGAAGCCTCTTTCTCGGCAGACAAGAACGCACCTGAGAATCGCAGCGAAACGGGGTTCCTTTATTACGATTCTGGTTTGCGTGTTCTTCGTCTGCCGCCACTACGGTCTCCCGCCGGACTGGTTTTCGCATATGCTGACGATTCTTGACATGGCATTCCGAATTATCCCGAAGGGAAGCGTCTGACATCGACGGACCATTGGTGTGGTGGGGCGGGGCCGGCCAGGGACAGGGCGCTGCCCCACCACAACGGTGGGCAGACTCTCCATTGCCGCCGGACAACCGGTCCATCCAACGTGTCCTCTATTGTTGGTCGCCCCCGTCAGATTGTGGCAGGACGCCTTGGCGGCACCCCCGTGCGGCTGAACACCGCCATACGCGGGACTGAAACCGCAAGGGACGCCACTCATTGAGGGAAGCCGCGGGCGCGACGCGCCAGAGCCGCAAGAAACAGAACGGGGTGCCTTCAATCCCGGCGGCATCGGTTCGGCACGGTCTTGGCGGAGGTGGGCATACCGCTTAAGATCTCCAAGAAGTTCATGGGGCACGCGCGATCCTGACGACGGAGAGGTGTGCCTTCGGCGCGTCTAGCCCGGCGCTGCGCGTAGCGGGGCGGGCGTTTTCGAGGGATTCGGCTCCAACTGGTCACGAGTTGGTCACAATGGCCATGCCGCGGGGCGCGTGGCCGAAACGGAATCCTTGCGCGTTCAGTGACTTGGAAGCGAATGGGGCCTGGTGGCCCTCCTGGTCTTCAAAACCAGTCGTCCCGTCGGCTGCGCCGGCGGGGGGTGGGTTCGATTCCCACACGCTTCCGCCATTCCCTCCTCGGCCGCGACGCGCGACGCCGCGGCGGTTCCGCTCAGATCCCCGCGGCCGGCGGAGGCGGAGGCGTCGTCGAGGACGCCGACGAGGACGGAAACGCCGACTCGGACGCCGAAGCCGACCCGGACGTGGACGCCGAAGCCGCGGGCGGCGCGCCGACGGGGGTCGCGCGGAAGATCAGCACGCCGAGCGTGCCGCCGAGCGCGCCGGCGGCGAGCCCGAAGAGCGTCGGCCCGAGGGCGGCGCCGGCCATGCGCGCGATGAAAGGCGCCCCGCCGCAGGTGAGCAGGCTCGCGGCGTCGTCGAGTTCCCACGCCGCGTGGATCATCCGCCACGGATGGAACCGCAGCGCGGCCAGCCAGCCGCCGAACTGCCCCGCCGCGCTCACCAAACCCACCGCGGCGCCGGAGAGGGCGCCGGCGATCGCTCCGACCTCGAGCCCTTCCTCGACGCCGGCGAACCAACCGATCCGCGACGCGGCCTGCGCGTAGAGCGCGCCGGCGACGATCCCGCCGATCGCCAGGTCGAGGCAGCAGCAGACGTTGAGGCAGCAAAGCGGGGGGATCAGCGAGAGCGCGGCGCCGACGGCGGCGCCGATCAACGCGGGGCGAAGCATGTTCGGCTTGAGCGTGGCCATGGGATCGCCTCCTTTTCCGCGAGTGTAGGGCGCCGCTCCGTCGGCGCGCGCTCCGGGCGGCGCGCGGGCGCCGTGCGCCGTCGAGCGGTCCGATCAAGCCCGCGGGCGGCGACGCCGCGCGCCTCCCGCGGACGCCTTTCGCGGCCTCCGCCGCCGCGAAGGGGCACCGGGCGAGGCGGCGACGCGGCGCGCGGGGCGATTGCCGCGGCGCGGCGGGCGCGTCAAGCTCTCCGGCGATGGACGCGCAGCGGGAGATCGCGCGCCGACGCGCTTGGGGGTGCGCCGCCCTCGCCGCGGCCGCGTGCCTCTTCTCCGGCCCGGTCGGCTGGCTGCCGTTCGCGGCGCCGTCGTTCGCCGCGCTCCGCCCGTTCGGCCCGCTCTTCGTCCTGACCGCGCTGCTCGCCGCGCTCCACGCTCGGCAGCGCCGCGCGGGGCGCGACCTCCCCGCCTCGCCCGACGCGCCGCCGCAATGGGCGCAGGCGACGCCGATCGTCCTCGCGGTCGTCGGCGAGAAGTGGATCGCCGTCGAACTCCTCGGACGCGTCGCCGCCCGCACCGCGCGCGATTCCGGCCCGGCGTTCGCCGATCCGGTCTATCGCCTCGCCACCGGCGGCGCGCTGCTCCTCGCCGCGCTTCTCGCGCTGCCGTTGCCGCGCGCCGCGCGCCCCGAGATCCGCGCCGGGCTCTCCCCCGCCGCCGCGCTGCGCGCGCTGGCGATCTCCGGCGCCGCGGCGGCGGTCGTCGTCCTCGCCCTCGTCGCGGTCTCGCTCGTCGTGCGCGCGCCCTGGACGATCTACTGGGCGCCGTCGTTCCGCGTCGCCGCCGCCGCGCAGGTCGTGCGCGGCTTCGCCGAGGAGCTCTTCTACCGCGCCGCGCTCCAAGGCGCGCTCGCGGCCCTCTTCGCGCGGCTTCCTTGGCGCCGCGGGGAGCGGCTCCCGCGGCGCGCCGCCGCGGCAGGCGCGATCCTCGTCGTCTCCTGCGGCTTCGCGCTGCAGCACCTCGACGCGCGCCGTCCCCCCGCGGTCGCCGCCGGCGCGCTGCTCTTCGTGCTGCTGACGTCGATCCTGCTCGGCATGCTCTACGCCGCGGCGCGGAACCTCTACCTCGCCGCGGCCGCGCACACCGCGCTCAACCTGCTCCTGCTGCGCGCGCTGCCGCTGCCGGTCAACGCGACGGGCGAGCCGCTCCTCGCGCCGGCGCGGGTCGGCCTGCTGTTCGTCTTCCTGCTGTTCGTGGGGGCCGCCGTGGACCATCGCCGGCGGCGCGGAAAGTCAGAAGCGTAGCCGCAGACGCGGGCCGTCCAGTTCGTGCGAGGCGCCGGCGTCGTCGAGCAGCGTCGCCAGCGGCAGACGCACGCCGCCGCCGAGACGCGCGGCCTCGGCGAACGCCGCGGGATCGAGCGGCCGGTCGGCCTCGGCGAGGACCGTCAGCCCGCATTCGTCGTCGGCCGATAGGCGCCATTCGCGCGTTCCCTCGCCCGGCGAGGCGGCGAGGGCGGCGCGCAGCGCGCCCCAGACCGCGAGCGTCGCCGCGGCGGGACGGTGGGCGCGGCAGGGCGGCATGGACGGCGAGACGACGATCCGCACCGACGAGCGCTGCGCGGAGCGGGCGGCGAGCCGCGCGGCGGTCGAGAGGACGTCGCCGAGCGGGGCCGGCTCGACGTCGGGGGCGCTCCACTGCGCCAGCCGCTGCAGGTCGGCGACGAGGACGCGCGCCCGGTCGCCGGCGCGGGCCACGGCGTCGAGCGCCGCGCGCCAGCGGTCGGGGTCTTCCCACGACAGGGCCAGCTCGGCCCGGCCGAGGATCGTCGCCAGATGGTTGTTGAGGTCGTGCCCGACCGCGGCGACGACGGCGCGGAGCGCCGCGGCCGAGGCCGTGGCGCCCTCCCGTTCCGTCGGGTCCGCCGCGTTCATGGGATCAATTGAAGCTGAGGAAGCGGGCCATCGCCCGGACGAAGCGCCGCGTGTCCAGCGGCGTCGCGACGATCGTCTGCCCGGCGAAGCGGATGCGGACCGGCGCCTCGCCGCGCCGCGCGCAGAGCGGCAGGACCTGCACCGCGACTTCGGCCTCCAGCCGCAGCGTCTCCTCGTGCGTCGCGCACCGCACCGTCGCCAGCGGTTCCGCCCGTTCCAACAACGCCGCCTGCTGTCCGATCATCGTCGTCCCCTCGCCTGTTCCGCCGTCCGTCCTTGGACGCTTCCGCGACGGCGGGGGCTCTTCGCCGCGGCCTACCTCGCCGCGGCGTCGCCCTCATCCATGAGTTCCGAAAGGAAACGGTCCGCGTCCCAGTTCACTTCGCCGATGACGACGCGGCCGTCCGCGGTCATCCCCGCGCAGGCGCAGGGAACCGGGTCGTCGGTCTTCGCCACGTCGTCGTCGGCGAGGAAGAAGTCGATCAGCTTCTCGCCGGGTCTGGACATCAGCAGCCACACGTTCCCGCCGGTCTCGAGGGACCGCCGACCGCCGACGACGAACGCGTCCACGGGGCGCAGGCGCGGGACGGCGCCGATCGCGCGGTGCAGGCTGCGGAGTCCGTTTTCAAGCCGCTCTTTCATGTCTCTCCCGGAGGCCTCGGCCTCGACCGCACTGAGTGGGAGCAACCGGCGTGCCAGCCGGGACGAGCCCCCGATCCGACTTACTTTTCGGCCGCGGAATCACGAACTTTCGGCCTTGGAACGCCTTTCCGGGCGCTCTTCCGGGCCTTTCGGCCGCGCCGCGCCGGGCGACGGAGGCCCCGCCGTCCGGGCGGTTCGGCAACGGATTTTTGACGGTGTCAGGACGATTTTCCGGGAGGGGCGGAACGATTCGACCGGCCCCGCGACGACAATCCGTCGCCGGACGCCCCCCCGGGGCCTTCGGCCGGAGCGGGATGACGATTTCGTCGGGGCGGCCGCCCGAAGCGTCGCCGCGGCGGCCGGCGCCCCGGCGCGGCGCCGTCGCGTCGTCACGGTCACGAACGGCGTGAGGTCGGCGGCCGCGCGGCGCCGGCGCGTCGTCACGGACGCGGCGGACGGGTCAGCGCCCCAGTTCCTCGGCGCGGCTGCGGGCGAGGATCTCGTTCATCCGCGCGCAGTGGTCGAAGATCCGGCGGGCGATCGTCATCAGGTCCTCGGGGCACCGGCCTTCCCCGCGCAGCAGAAGCAACTCGACGTCCCCCATGATCGCCGTCAGCGGGGCGGCGACGTCGTGCCGCAACGACGCGACGGAGGACGGACCGTCGCCTCGAGGCGCCGCCTGGCGCGGCGGATCGAGGACGACCAAGGCGACGCGCGCCCCCTCGCCGAAGCCGATGACCTCGGCGCGGGCGGAGACGCTCTCGCCTCCGACGAGGCGGATCGAGGTCAGGTTGGGGGCGGTCGTTCCGCCCGCGGTGCGCAGGACGTCGTCCAGCGCCTCGCAGGAACCGCGCTCGAAGATCGCGGGCAGCGGGTCGCTCGGCAGCAGGCCGCGGTCGATGACGAACTCCTCGAAGGCGCGGTTGGCGCCGAGGATCCATCTTCCGCCGCCGATCGCGACGAGCGGCCGCTCGACCATGCCGAGCAGCGCGTTCAAGCCCGCCACCGAGACCGCGCGTCCCTCGTCGCCGTTGGGCGCCATCTTCCGTCTCCGCGGCGCCGCTCAGTCGAGCGGCGCGTCGAGAGCCGCGCCGAGCGGGGGACCGCCCCGCCCGCCGAACCGCGCGCGGTCGAACCCCGCCCACCGGGCGTGAACTTCCGCGGCGTAGTCGGCGCGTCCCAGTTTCCGCAGCAGCCGCTCCAGCACCAGCCCGGCCGTGCCGCGCGCGTCCTGCGCCGGATCGAGCGCCTCGTCCACGCCGGCCCGGTCGAGCGCCGCGGCCGCCTCTTCGTCGAGGCCGAGCGCGGCCAAGGCGAGCCCTTCGAGGAGGCCGCCGGCGACCCGCTGCGCGTCGTCGCCGGCGATCCTCGCGACCTCCGCCTT
>JAJFTU010000242.1 GCA_021372775.1 bacterium
GGCGGCATAGTCGCCGAGTTGGACCGAAACCTCGCCGGCGGCGCGGTGCAGCCGCCCCTTGCGGTACATCTCGAGGGCGCGGGGCAGGTTGCCGGCGAGCCGATAGAGGTCCCCCGCCGCGGCATGGTCGCCGCGCAGGGCCGCCCATCGAGCTTTAGCCGTCCACTCGCCCGCCATCGTCCTCTGCGTCCGCTCCGAAGATAGGTTCCGGCGCCGCCGGCGGTCCACGCCGTCAGCGCGGCACGAAATTGACCTCGACCTGCGTCCGCCCGCCCGAGGCGCGCGCCAGGAGCGCGACGGAGGCCTTCGCCCCCCGCGCCTGCCCGACGACCGCGCCGTCCGCGCCGAGGGCGACGTCCTCGTCCTCCGTCGCTCCGAGCGACGGCCTGGCGGCCGCGAGCGCCGCGCGGGCCGCCGCCTCGGCGTCCCCTCCGGGGGCCTCGAGCCGGAACCAGACGACCCCCGCGGCGGGCGAGGCGTCGCCCTGCGCGACGACGCTCCAGCCGCGCGGCCAGGACGGCTGCGGCTTGAAGGGGACCGGCGCGCGCTCCGCGCGGCCGTTGCGGGGCGCGGCGGGCTTGGCCGCCTGCGTTCCGGCGCCGGGCGCCGCGGCGGGCGGCCGCGCCGTGGGGGCGGGGGCGCCGCACGCCGTCAGGGCGGCGGCGATCAGAATCAGCGCTGCGTGATGCGTCGCGTGCGTCATCGGGTGGAGAATGTCACGGCGGACGGCGGCGGTCCAGCCCGGACGACGCCTCTCCGCGCGGTCCCGCGCGGGAACGGAGCGGCGATGCCTGACGGCGCCTTGGTGGTGGCCAATCTGGGGACTCCGCGCGCGCCGGACGAAGCGGCCGTGCGCGCGTTTCTGGGGGAGTTCCTCGCCGATCCGGCGGTCGTGGACCTGCCGCGCTGGTTCTGGCTGCCGCTGCTCCGCGGGCTGATCCTCCGCCGGCGGCCCGCGCGCGTCGCGGCCGCCTACCGCGCGATCTGGCGGCGCGAAGGCTCGCCGCTGGCGGTCGAGACGGAGCGGATCGCGGCGGGGCTGGCGGCGCGTCTCGGCCCCCGCTGGGAGGTCGTTTCGGCCTATCGCTACGGCGTCCCTTCCGCGGCGGAGGAAGTGCGGCGGCTCGCGCGGAGCGGGGCGGCGCGGATTGTCGTCCTGGCGCTCTTCCCGCAGCGGACCGGGGCGACGACCGGCACGCTCGAGGACGCGGTGCGGCGGGCGGCGCGGCGCGAAGGCGCGGAAGGGCGCTTGGCGTTCGTCGTTCCGCCGTGCGACGGGGCCGGCTACGTCGCCGCGCTCGCGGCGCGGGTGCGGGAGGCGTTGCCGGACGGCCCGGACGGCTTCACGCTCTTGACCTCGTTCCACGGGCTTCCGGCCCGCTTCGACCGCCGCGAGGGCGGGCGCTACGCCGCCGACTGCCGACGCACCGCGGAGGCGCTCCGCGCGGCGCTCGACTGGCCGCGGGAACGGGCGTTGGTTTGCTATCAATCGCGCTTCGGCCCGGGCCGGTGGCTCGAGCCGGCGACCGACCGCACGCTCGCCGCGCTTCCCGGACGGGGAACGACGCGGGTCGCGGTCGCGACGCCGGGGTTCGTCGCCGACGGGCTCGAAACGCTGGAAGAGATCGGGATCCGCGGGGCGGAGACGTTCGCGGCGGCCGGCGGCGAGACGTTCGTCCGCGTGCCGGCGCCGGCCGATCACCCCGCGCTGCTCGACGAGTGGGCCGGCTTGGCGCTCGGGGCCTGAGCCGAGCCGCGGGCGCGCCGCCCGCGCGGACGCGGGCGCGACGGCGCGGGCGGATTTGGAAACGGCGCGGCCTCGGCTTCGCCGGCGCGGACGGATTTGGAAACGGCGCGGCCTCGGCTTCGCCGGCGCGGACGCGGAAGAGGCGCGGCCGGCTTCGCGCGGGACCGAGCCGCGCACGGGAGGGATGTTCGTGCAAGGCGCGACCACGGGCGGGTTCTTCGCCGTCGGAACGATCGTCGGAGGAGAGTGGGTCGTCGAGCGCCCCTTGGCCGAGATGGGCGGGGTGGCGGCGGCTCTCGTGCAGGGACTCGAGCGCGGGCGGGCGATCCTCTTCCGCCTGCCGCCGGGCGTGCCGCCCCCCGACGTCGATCCGGCGCTCGAGGCGCTCTGGGGGACGCGCCGGGCGCTGATCGACGACCCGGCGTGCGGCCACCTCGTCGTGGACGAGGTTCCCGAAGGCCCGCTGCTCTCCGACCGGATGGCGCTCGGGGCGCCGCCGAGCGTCGGCGTGGCCGACATGCTGGGCGGGAAGCTGCGGGCGGCGCACCGCGCGGGGCGGCCGCACGGCCAGTTCGCCCCCGACCGGATCGTCCTCGCCGAGGCGGGGCCGGTGGTCGCCGGCTGGGGCCTGTGGGGCGGCACGCTCGAGGAGAAGAAGGCGCGCGACCTCGTCTGGCTGTCGCGGGTCAACGAGCGGGCGAAGCAGGGGATCGTCGCGCGTCCGGCCGCCGCGCCGCGCGCGGCTGCGCCGGCGGGGGACGCGGGCGGGGGCGAGGCCGGCCGTCGTCCGGCCGCCGCGCCGCGGGTCGAGGCCCTCGAGGCGGCGGCGAGCGCCGCGGCCGAGCTGTTCGCCGAGCGCGAGCCGGAACGGGGCGCGGCGCCGGCGTCCGCGGCGCCGGCGCGCGAGACCGCCGCGCCTCCGATCGAGGTCGGGGCGACCGCGCCCGAAGGGACCGCCGCGGCGCCCGAAGCAACCGCGACCGCGCCCGAAGAGACCGCCGCGGCGCCCGAGGCGCCGAGCGAGGCGCCTCGCTGGACGCTTGACCTGTCGGCGATGAGTCCGGAAGAGGTCGAGACGCTGACCGGCCCCGCCGGCCCGCGGACGGCGCCCGAGCCGCGCGCGCCGTCGTTCGTTTCGGAGATGCCCGCCCCGTTGCCGGACGTCGGCCCGACGCCTTCCGCGGCGCCGCCGCGACCGCGCGAAGAGGCCGCGCCCGCCGAGGCGGACGGGGACCGGGCGGGGGAGTCCGCGGCGGCGAGGCTCGCCGAGTCGGGCGCGGCGCCGGACGCGATGGCCGAAGCGGTCCGGACGGCGGCGCCGGAGGCCGGCGCCGGCCCCGGCGAGGAGGCGCCGCGCGCCGACGGCGTTCCCGCGCCGGAAACCGCGGAATGGGGCGTGTCCGAGCCGCCGCGTCCCGCCGCCGCGGTCCACGCGACGCAGCCGTGCGCGGCGATCCTTTCCGGCCCGCCCGAGCCGCCGGTCGTCTCGCCGGCGGAGATTCATCCCGCGGCGCCGGACGCAGTTCCGCCTGCGGCGCCGGAAACGATTCCGCCCGCGGCGCCGCACGCGATTCCGCCCGAGGGGCCGGGCATGACCCCGCCCGCGGCGGCCGAGGCCGCGCCGTTCGCCGCGCCCGACAGAACCTCGCTCGTCGAGCCGTCCGGACGGTGGACGATGGGCGCGGAGCTCGACGGAACGCACGCCGTCACGCCCGAGACGGAAGAGGAACGGCCCTCGCTGTTCGAACCGACGTCGCTCGCCGACGCGGTCTCGCCCGCGGCGCCGATCCACGTCGCGCCGATCGACCTCGCGCCGATCGGTTTCGCGCCCTCCGAGCCGCCCGCCGCGGCGCCGTCCGAGCCGCCCGTCGCGGCGCCGGCCGAGCGGCCCTCCGAGCGGCCCTCCGAGCGGCCCGCCGCGGCGCCGGCCGCGGCCGAACCCAGCCCCGCGGCCGTGGGGCTCGTCGCCGCGATTCAGGCCGACCACATCCCGACCCTTCGGAGCGCGCTGGAGAAGTGGCGCGCCGAAGGGGGACGCGAAGACGATCCGCTCGCCGCGCGCGCCGAGGACGCGCTCTCCCGGCTCGAGTCGAAGGCGCTCGGCTGCCTCGACGAGGCGCGCCGCCTGCTCGCCGGCGGCGATCCGCTGAGCGCGGTCGCGCCGTGCCGCGAGGCGGCGCGGCTCGGCCTCGCCGAAGAGGCGGAACCGCTGCTGCGCGAGGCGCGTCGTCAGGCGAAGCAGATCGTCCGCCCCTCGTCCAATCCGCTGGCGCGGATCCCCTTGCCGCGCCTGCCGTGGAAGTGGATCGGCCTCGCCTTCGCCGCGCTCGCGCTCGGCGCCGCGCTGGTCGTCGGCGCGCTCTGGGCGTTCGGCCCGTCGCGCGGCGAGGCCGAACTGCGCGCGGCGTACAAGCGGGTCCTCGCGGCGGACGGCGATCGGGCCGCGGCGGCGATGTTGCTCGAACGGGTCGAAGCGGGCGAGAGGAGCGGGGCGCTCGACAAGCTGATCCACGAGGCGCTGCCGCCGGCGCTCGACGGCGAGAGACGCCGCCTCGAAGGGTTCCGCCGCGACGCGGCGGCGAAGCGCGCGAACGCGCCGGAGGCCGACCGCGTCGCCGCCGAGGCGCGGCGCGCGCTCGACGAACTCGGCGCCTCCGAGGGACGCGGGCCGCAGCCGAAGACGCGGTTCGACCGGGCGTCGGGCCTGGTCGACAAGGCCGGCGATCTCTACCGCAGCGCGGCGCAGATGTCGCCCGAGGAAGCCGCCAAAGGAGTCGACGGGCTGCTGGGCGCCGATCCGAGCTTGGGGGAGGAGAAGCGATGAGGATCGTCCTCGCGGCGGCGGCGGGCGCCCGCGCGGCAAGGCGCGGGCCGCGCCCGGGAGAACGAGCGACGAGGATCGTCCTCGCCGCGGCGGCGTGCGCCGTCCTCTGCGGGCCCGCGTTCGCGGGTTGGCGGCCCGGCCGCGCCGCGGCCGACAAGGACTCGGTCGCGCCGCTGCGCCAAGCGGATCTCGCCGCGGCGCTCGACGGCCGCGAACCGCCCGCCGGGTGGGTCGAGGCGCTGGGAAAACTCCCGGACCGCTGCAAGAAGGACGAGGCGCTGGAGGGGAGCGACTGCAACGACGACGCGCGGTGCGCCTGGCTGGCGGCGCGCGGCGCGGCGCTCGAGGCGGTGCGCGACCGCGCGGAGCTGCGCGGGGCCGCGGACCGGCTGCGGCGCGCCGCGGCGCGCCTCGCTCCCGCCGCCTGCGCGGCGAAGGACGAGCGCTGGCGCGACGACGCGCGTCAGGCGGCGATCGACGCCGCGCTCGTCGAGATCCAACTGCTGCGCCGGCTCCCCACGCTCGACGCCGGTCCGACCCTCGATCCGGAGGACGAGCGCGTCGTCGGCGCGCTGCTCGCGGCGGCGGAGAAGGGGGGCCTCGCCTCCCTGCCGGCGAACGAGCTTCCGGCGGCGCGCGGCGCGCTGCGCACCGCGCTGGAGCGGCGCTCGTGGCTCATCGCCCAGCCGGCCTTCGCGCGGCTGCGCGGCGTCCTTCCCGGCTTCTGGGCCCCGCTCGGCGGCGTGCCCCGCGAGTGCGGCGCGGACCTGTTCCGCGCCGACCTGCTCGAGGACCAATGGCGCGGACGGCTGGTGCGCGAGGTGGTGCCGGAGGCGCTCGACTGCCTGCGCACGCGCCTCGTGCCCGAACTCGCGCGCCGGGGCGCGGTCGCCGACGCGGCGGGGGCGACGGAACTGGCGGCGTGGCTCGCCGAGAAGGGGCGGCGCGATCCCGGCGGCCGCTACTTCGGCATCGACGGCGAGACGCGCGGGAAGATCGAGAAGCTCGTCGAGGCGATGAAGGCGCCCGAGCCGCGGCAGGTCGCGGCGGCCGAGCCGCCCGCGCCGGCGCCGCGTCCGGCGAAGACGCCGGCCAAAGGCGGGCGGATCGCCCCCCCGCCGACGAATGTGCCGCTCCGCCCCGCGCCGGGACCGGCCCCCGCGCCGACGCCGCAGGGCGATCCCGCCGAGTCTTCGTGCGCCGCGCTGGCCGCGGCGACGACCGAGGACTTGGCCTCGGCGCGCCGCGTGGCCTCCGGCGTGGACGAGGACGCCTGCGCGCCCGGCGCGCCGCGCGCGCGCCGCGCGAAGGCCGCGGACGGCCTGGAGCGGATGGCCGCCGCGGTGCGGATCCGCGGCGCGGCGCGTCTCGTCGCGCGCGGCGACGCGTCGCTGGCGCTGCGGGAACTGGAGTTGGTGGCCGAGAAGCGGCGGGGCCCGGTGTTCTATCTCGTGGCGGCCTGGGCCGCGCGGCGGGACGGGGACGAGGTCGGCGCCGCGCGCTACCTCGCGAAGATCGACCAGGCGACGCTCGATCGGCTGCGCCGCTCGAACGATCCCTCGGTCGCGGCGCTGGTCGACCACGCCACCGCCTCGGGAGGACGCTGAGGAGGGCGTCCGCGAAGAAGACCGCGGGCTCGCGGGCCGGCGGCCCCGTCGCGGCCGGAACGGCGCCGCGGCGGCGGGATGGCCGGGGCGCGCCGTCGTCTCTGGACACGACGATCCCGGCGGATCGCCGCGCGACCGCCGGGGCGTGCCGGGAACGCGGCGGGCCGCCCCGCCGCGCGTCCCCGAGCTATTCCTTCTTCTTCGTCGGAGCGATCGTGACCGACAGGTCGCGGCCCATCGCCACGCGGGAGGAACCCTCCTCCTGCCCGACGTCCTTGACCGTGTCCACGACCCGCTGCAGCACGGCCTCGCCGATTTCGGGCCGGCGCATCTCGCGGCGGCGGTACATCACCGTCACGCGCACCTTGTGCCCCTCGGAGAGGAAGTCGCGCACCTTGCTGGTCTTGGTGTCGAAGTCGTGGTCGTCGATCGCCGGCCGGTACTTGATCTGCTTGATCTCGATGACGTGCTGCTTCTTCTTGGCCGCGGCGGCCCGCTTCTGCTGCTCGTAGCGGTAGCGGCCGAAGTCCATGATGCGGCAGACGACGGGGCGGGCGTCGGAGGCGACCTCGACGAGGTCGAGTCCCTTGGTCTGGGCGATTTGGAGGGCTTCCTCGACCGGGACGACGCCGAGCTGCTGGCCGTCTTCGTCGATCAACCGGACGGGGCTGAAGTGGATCCGCTCGTTGACGCGGACTTGGAGCGCATCGCTGTTCCGTTCCTGCATGCCGGGTTTCATCAAGCTGAACGTATCCTCCCGCGCGCTGTAGCCGCGCCGGCCGGCCCGTCCCGAGGCGGCGCGCGGCGCGTAGCTTCCGGCGGCCGCGCGGACCACCGGGCGCCGCGAATCGTAGCATCAAAACGGCGCCGCGCCCTCCGGGGCCTTCCGCGGCCGTCCCGCCGGCGGGAAATCCGCCGGTCGGCCGGCGCCGGCCCCGCGGTCGGTCATTCGCGGAACCTCACCCCTTGGGCCAAGGGGAGATCGGTCCCGAAGTTCACGGCGCTGGTCTGCCTTCTCATGTACGCCTTCCACGCGTCGGAGCCAGTCTCCCTTCCGCCGCCGGTTTCCTTCTCCCCGCCGAACGCTCCGCCGATTTCGGCCCCCGACGTGCAGGTGTTGACGTTGGCCAGGCCGCAGTCGCTTCCGGCGGCGGAGAGGAACGTCTCCGCGGCGCGGAGGCTGTCGGTGAAGATCGCCGAGGAGAGGCCCTGGGGAACGTCGTTGTTGAGCCGGATCGCCTCCTCGAGCGAATCGACTTCGACGACGTAGAGGATCGGCGCGAACGTCTCCTCGCGGAGAATCGGGGCGCGGGCGTCGGCGCGGACGATCGCCGGCTCGACGAAGAAGCCGGGGCGGTCGATCCGCCGGTCGCCGCGCAGCACCTCGCACCCCTCGGCGCGGGCCCGCTCCAGCGCGGCCAGCATCTCGGCGACCGCCTCGGCGGAGACGAGCGGCCCGACGTGGACGGTCGGATCGAGCGGATCGCCGATCTTCAGCCCGGCGTAGGCCTCCTCGAGCCGGCCGAGGAGCGGGGCGGCCGCGCCGCGCTGGACGATCAGCCGGCGCGTCGTCGTGCAGCGCTGGCCGGTCGTGCCGAGCGCGCCGAAGAGGACGGCGCGCGCGGCGAGGTCGAGGTCGGCGTCGTCGAGGACGATCGCGGCGTTGTTCCCGCCGAGCTCGAGGATCGTCCGGCCGAACCGCCCGGCGACGATCGTCCCGATCCGCCGGCCGAGCGCGGTGGAACCGGTCGCCGAGACGAGCGCGACGCGGCTGTCGGCGGCGAGCGCCTCGCCGACGAGCGGCCCGGGGCCGACGACGAGGTTGAAGACGCCGAAGGCCGAGCGCCGCGCCATCGCCTCGTCGCAGATCCGCTGCAGCGCGAGCGCGCAGAGCGGCGCGAGCGAGGAAGGCTTCCAGACGACGGTGTCTCCGCAGACCGCCGCGAGCGCCGCGTTCCAGGCCCAGATCGCGGCGGGGAAGTTGAACGGCGTGACCGCGGCGACGACGCCGAGCGGGTGCCACTGCTCCATCAGCCGATGGCGCGGCCGCTCGCTGGCGATCGTCAGGCCGTGGAGCTGGCGCGAGAGGCCGACGGCGAAGTCGCAGACGTCGAGCGTCTCCTGGATCTCCCCTTCGGCCTCGGCGCGGATCTTTCCCGTCTCCAGCGAGATCAGCGCGGCGAGGTCGTCCCGCCGCCCGCGGATCAGGAGGCCGAGCTCGCGGACGAGTTCGCCGCGGTGCGGGGCGGGGAGGAGCCGGAACCGCCGAAAGCGGTCGGCGGCGCGCTCGACGACGCGCGCGACGTCCTCCGCGTCGGCCGCGCGGACCGCGCCCAGCGGACGGCCGCGGGCCGGATCGAGCGAGACGAGCGGCGCGCCCCCCGCCCGCTCGGGGCGCGGGCCGCCCGCGACTCCGGGGAGCTCGGTTCCGGAAAGGCCGAGTCGGGCGAGAACGCCGGCTTCGTCCATGGCGCCGCTCCTCGAGGTCGGAACGCGCGCGGCCGGCGCGCGGCCGCGAAATAAAACGCGGTCGAACGGGCCGCCGTTTTTGCGGTTCGCGTCCGGCGACCTCAAGCTTGTGAACGTACCCTCACCCTGACGGCGGGACCGCGGAAGTTCGGCCGCGCCGAGGAGTCCTCGATGAGCCGAAGCTCGTTCTCGGCGGTCGCCGCGTTCGCCGCGACCGCGGCCGTCGTCTGCGCGGCGGGCTGCGCGTCCAGCCCGACGCCGGTGTTCGAGCGCGCGAAGAGCGTCGGGCCGAGCGTCCTCGTGCTCGTGCCGCAGGTCCGGACCGTGCTGAACATCTCGCCGGTGGACCAGGCGTCGCTGACCGACCAGCTGTCGGTCGAGCTGCGGCGGACGCTGGCCGGGGCGAGCCTCGAGGTGAAGGAAGGGTCGCCGGAGCGGACCTTCGCCGCGCTGCGCGGCGAGCTGCTCGACGCGATCGCGCGGGCGCGCCTGACGCGCTCGGGCCGGTTCGCGCCGGGGACCGACCTCGGCCTCGGGCCGTCGCTCGCCGCGGCGACCGACGCCGGGGCGCGGGCGGTCGTCGTCGCGGAGCTGACGCGGCTCGGCGCCGGACGGGGCGGGAAGGACTACGTGCCGATCCCGCCGGGCGAGTTGGTGAAGCTGCCCGAGGACCGGCCGGACTTCATCGTGCCGCAGCGGCCGAGCGCCGCGGGCGGGGGTTCGGGGGTCGAGCTGCGCCTGCTCGTCGTGGACGCCGCGAACGGGCACGTTCTCGCGCACCGGGTCGTCGTCGATCCGGCGATGTCGGTGGACGAGATCCGCACGGCGATGACGGCGCTGGTGCGGGAGGCGTGCCGCGGCCTGATTCGCTGAGGCGCGCGGCCGGCGCGGCCGACGCGCGGCCGCCGTCCGGCGCTTCCGAACGGCGGTACGCTGTCCGCGGGGCGAGGCGAGGCGCGACGATGGACGCGGAACGACCGTCGATCTTCTCGAGTTGGGATCTTTGGGCGGCCGCCGGCTTCGCCTTCCTCGGCGGGGTCTGGGCGTGGGCGTCGCCGCGGCTGCCCGACCCGATGCCGGTTCACTTCAACGCCGCGTGGCGGGCCGACGGCTTCAAGCCGAAGGCCGAAGTCCCGTGGCTCCTCTTCGGTCTGCCGCTCGCGATCTGGCTCGTGTCGCTCGTCGTCGGCGCGGCGGTCGCGCGGACGCAATCCGATCCGGAGCGGGCGCGCGCCGGCGGGCTGCATCCGCTGCGCGGTCTCTTCACGTTGGGGACGACGATCGCGATGGCCGGGGCGGCGACGGTTCCGATCCTCACGCCGTCGTCGTTGAAGTTCGGGATCGGCGCGTGGGTGGTCTGCATCGTCGTCGGGATCGTGGCGACCGCGCGGAGCGCGCGGGCGTTTCAGGCGCCCGCGGAACGGGCGGGGTTCTACCGCTGCGGCATGTTCTACGTGAATCCGGACGATCCGCGGCTTTGGGTGGAGAAGCGGTGCGGCGTCGGCTGGACGCTGAACTACGCCCGCCCCGCGGCGTACGTCGTGACCGCGCTGCTGTTTCTGATTCCGTTGCTGGGGATCTTGCTGCTTCCTCGGAACTGATCGTCGTTCGGCGTCGGGGACGAAAGGCCCGCGTTCCTTGGGGCGTCGTCGGTCGGTCGTCGCGGGGGGCCGTCGAACCCTAGAACTCAAGGGTATCGCCGG
>JAJFTU010000243.1 GCA_021372775.1 bacterium
CGACGGCCTCGGCGACGCGCTGCGCGTTCCCGCCGGCGCCGACGCGGCGGCCGCGGCGAAGCTGGCCCACGACGTGCTGCAGGCCTCGCGCCGCCGCCTCGAGCGGGCGGAGTTCATCGCCTGCCCGTCGTGCGGCCGGACCCTCTTCGACCTCGTGGAGACGACGCGCCGCGTGCAGGCCCTGACGGCGCACCTCAAGCTGAAGATCGGCGTGATGGGGTGCGTGGTGAACGGGCCGGGCGAGATGGCCGACGCCGACTACGGCTACGTCGGCTGGGGCGAGGGGAAGGTCGCGCTCTTCGTCGGCCGCACGATGGTCGAGCGGGACATCCCGTCCGCCGACGCGCCGGCGCGCCTGGTGGAATTGATCAAGTCGCGCGGGCAGTGGACCGATCCGCCGGCGCCCGCCTCGCGCTGAGGCGGGACGCCGGACGAGGCCTCGCGCGCCGAGTCCGCGCGCGCCGAGGCCGCGCGCCGCGCGGCGTCAGTAGATCGGCGCGTCGGCCTGGTTCTCGAAGCGCGCGAACTGCTTCACGAAGAAGAGGTCCACGACCCCCGTCGGGCCGTTGCGCTGCTTGGCGACGATCAGCTCCGCCTTCCCCTCGAGCCCTTCGGCGACGACCTTCTCCTTCTCCTTGACGTAGACCTCGGGGCGGAAGATGAACATCACGACGTCGGCGTCCTGCTCGATGGCGCCCGACTCGCGCAGGTCGGAGAGCTGCGGCCGATGGTCCGACCCGCGCCCTTGGTCCGGGGCGCGGGAGAGCTGCGAGAGGGCGAGGATCGGCACGTCGAGCTCCTTGGCGATCGCCTTGAGCGAACGGCTGATCTCCGACACCTCCTGCTGCCGGCTTTCGATCCGCGTCTCCAGCTTCATCAGCTGCAGGTAGTCGACGACGATCAGCCCGAGCCCTTCCTCGTGCTTGAGCCGCCGCGCCTTGGCCAGCAGCTCCATCGGGCCGATCCCCGGCGTGTCGTCGATGAATATCTTCGACGAGACGAGCGTGGTGTAGGCGGCCCCGACGTTGTCCCAGTCGTCGTGGGCGAGGCTGCCGGTGCGCAGCTTCTGCAGGTCCACGCAGGCCTGGCTGGAGAGAAGGCGGTAGAAGAGCTGCGGCGACGACATTTCGAGGGAGAAGACGCCGACCGTCGCGCCGCCCTTGACCGCCGCGTTCTGGGCGATGTTCAAGGCGAGCGCCGTCTTGCCCATCGAAGGACGCGCGGCGAGGATCAGCATGTCCCCCTTCTGCAGGCCGGAGAGCATCTTGTCGAGCCGGTCGTAGCCGGTGGAGAGGCCGGTGACGAGCTCGCGCCGCTCCGACATCTCCTCGATCTGCTGCAGCACCGCGCCGCCGACGTCGCCGATCGGCTGGAACCCCTTCTTGCGCCCCTCCTCGGAGAGCGTGAAGAGGTTCTTGATCCCTTCCTCGAGCACGTCGGCCGCGGGGCGGACGCCGGCCGATGCTTCGCCGCGCAGCTCGTCGGCCGCGCCGAGGACCGCGCGCAGGAGCGAGCGGTCCTTGACGATCTTGGCGTAGTCCGGAACGTTCGCCGCGCGCGGCAGGCCGGAGATCAGCGAGCCGATGTAGGCGTCGCCGCCGGCCAGCTCGAGCTTGCCGATCCGCAGCAGCTCGGCGCGCAGCGTGACCGGGTCGATCGCCTCGCGCCGTTCGGCGAGGTCGATGAAGGCGCGGAAGATCGCGGAGTGCGCGGAGCGGTGGAAGTCGTCCGGCCGCAGCGTTTCCGTCGCCGCGTAGTACGCCTCCGGGTCGAGCAGGATCGCGCCGAGAATCGCGCGCTCCGCTTCCTCGTCCCACGGGAGGCGGATCTCGCCCGGCACGGCCGCCGGCCGGGCGTAGCTCTGGTCCAAGTTGGCCACCGAGGTCCCTCGAAATGTCGGCGCCCGCCGAGAGCGGGCCGAGAAGCATGCAGTCTACAATACAGATGGCCGCGGAGGGCCGGTGAGAGGATCGCGACGGGCTCGTCCCGCCGAGGAAAGTCCGGACTCCACAGGGCAGCGCGCTGGGCAACTCCCAGGCGGGGCAACCCGACGGAAAGCGCAACAGAAAGCACACCGCCAACGGCGGGCGGCGCGGAGGCGGCTTCGTCGGTTCCGGCTTGTTCGCGGGAACCGAGGAAGCCGCCCCCGAACCGCCCGTGCGGGCAAGGGTGAAAAGGTGGGGCAAGAGCCCACCAGCGTCCCGGGCGACCGGGCGCTCGGCAAACCCCGCGCGGAGCAAGACCAAATAGGGAGGCGATGGCGTGGCCCGCGCCGCCTCCGGGTAGGTTGCTTGAGACGGCGGGCGACCGCCGTCCTAGAGGAATGATCCTCCCCCGCAAGGGGAACAGAATCCGGCTTACGTCCGACCATCCGCGGCCACTTGCGATTTGGGGGACGACACCGGCGATGACGCCCGACAAGGAGCGACTGAACGGCCTGCGGCGCGAGGTCGAGGCGGAGCTGGAACAGCTCGCGCCGCGGCTCGACCGCCTGGCCGCCGACCTGCACCGCCACGCGGAGCCCGGCTGCCGCGAACTCGACACCGTCGCGCGGATCGCCGGCGAACTCGAAGAAGAAGGGTTCGCGGTCGAGGCCGGCGTCGCCGGTCTCGCCACGGCCTTCCGCGCGGAGAAGGGAAACGGCGCGCCGCGGATCGCCTTCCTCGCCGAATACGACGCGATTCCCGGGCTCGGCCACGCCGCGGGACACAACCTGCTCGTCGCCGCCTCGCTCGGCGCCGCGGCGGCGCTGGCGCGGGTCGCGCGCGGCCCGCGCGGCTCGGTCCTCGTGATCGGCGCGCCCGGCGAAGAGACGATCGGCGGCAAGATCGTGCTGCTGCGGCGCGGCGCGTTCGACGACGTGGACGCCGCGCTGCTCGCGCATCCCGGCGCCGAGGACTCGGTCGAGACCTCGAGCCTCGCCTCGTGGTCGCTCGAGGTCACGTTCGAGGGGCGCGAGGCGCACGCCGTGATCGGCCCGGAGCGGGGGATCAACGCGCTCGACGCGGCGATCCAGCTCTTCGTGGCCCGCGACGCGCTCCTCTCCTCGCTCGCCCCGGGAACGCGGATTCCCGGCGTGATCCTCGAAGGGGGCGTGCGGCCGAACCTCGTGCCGGCGCGGACGCGGGCGCGCTTCTCGCTGCGCGCGACGAGCGCGGCCTACCTGCACGACGTCGTGCGGGTCCGGTTCAACGAGATCGTCGAGGGGGTGGCCCGCGCGACGCGGACCCGCTTCACGATCCGCCCGGTGGACAACCTCTACGACGAGCTGTTCGACAACCCGGTCCTCGCCGAGCTGTACGCGGCGAACGCGGCGCGCGCGGGGCTCGCGCCGCGCCGCGGCCCCGGGGCGACGGTCGGCTCGCTCGACAGCGGCGCGCTCTCGCACCGCGCGCCGGTGCTTCATCCGTTCTTCCGCGTCGGCGACGGCTCGCTCGCCACCCACACCCGCGCCTTCGCCGCCGCGTCCGCGACCCCCGAGGCGTTCGCCGCGGCGCGGCGCGCGGCCCTCGCGCTCGCCCTCACCGGGCTGGACCTGCTCGTCGATCCCGACGCGCTCGACCGCGTGCGCGCGGCGCACGCCGCGGCCCGGCGTCCCTCGTACGGCGCCGAGGCGCCGCTGATCGACCAGGCCGAAGACGAGGCCGCGCCGTGAGCGCGCGGCGGATCGTCGCCCCGGCGCCGCTCGCGCCGGGGGCGCGGATCGCCGTCGTCGCGCCCGGTTCGTCGGTGCGGCCGGAGGCGGTCCGCGCGGGGTTCGAAGCCCTCCGCTCGTGGGGGCTGGAGCCGGTGGCGGGGCGCTCCCTCTTCGCGCGCCGCGGCGACCTCGCCGGCCCCGACGAAACGCGCGCGGCCGATCTGGCGTGGGCGTTCTCGGACCCGGCGATCGACGCCGTCTGGTGCGCGCGGGGCGGGTGGGGCACGGCGCGTCTGCTGCCGTTGCTCGACCTCGGGCGCATCGCCGCCTCGCGCCGCTGGCTCCTCGGCTTCTCCGACGTCACCGCGCTGCAGGCCGCGCTGCTCGACCGCGGCCTCGCCAGTTGGTCGACGCCGCTCGTCGCCGAACTGGCCGATCCGCGGCGCGCGGTCAAGGCCGACCTCAAGGCCGCGCTCTTCGATTCCGCGCGGCCGCGCGTCTTCCGTCCCGGCGCGCGGCGCGCCCTCGCGCCGGGGAAGGCGGAAGGAACGCTGGCCGGCGGCTGCCTCAGCGTGCTCGTCGCCTTGGCCGGCACGCCGTGGGCCCCGAAGCTGCGCGGGCGGATCGTCGTCCTCGAGGACGTCGGCGAGGCGCCGTACCGGATCGACCGCCTGCTCTGGCAGGGGCGCGCGGCCGGGCTGTTCGACGGCGTCGCGGGGCTCGCCTTCGGGCAGTTCGTCTCCTGCCGCCCGTATCCCGGGCGACCCTCGCGGCCGCTCGCCGCGGTCCTCGCCGCGCACGCCCGCGAGATCGGCGTCCCGACGATCGCCGGCCTGCCGGTCGGGCACGGCCCGCGGCCGCGCGCGCTGCCGCTCGGCTACAAGGCGCGGCTCGACGCCGACGCCGGCCTGCTCGAGGTCGTCGCGCCATGAACGGACCGATCGTCGCCTTGCGGCTCGCCTACGACGGGACCGACTACGCCGGCTGGCAGTGGCAGCCGAACGCGCCGACCGTGCAGGGTGTCCTGCAGCGCGCGCTCGACGTCGTGCACGGCGTGCCCGAAGGAACCGTCTCCGTCTGCGGCGCGGGGCGGACCGACAGCGGCGTGCACGCGCTCGGACAGGTCGCGAGCTACCGGCCGCCGACGTCGCGCTCCCCCGAAGAGCTGGCCTTGGCGCTCCTTTCGCTGCTGCCGGAGGACGTGCGGGTCCTCGCCGCGTGGAACGCGCCCGAAGGGTTCCATCCCTGCCGTTCGGCGACGGGGAAGATCTACCGCTACCGGATCGTCAACCGCGCGCTCGCCCTGCCGTTCGAGACGCGCTGGGCGTGGCGCGTGCCGAAGACGCTCGACGTCGCGGCGATGCGCGAAGCGGCCTCGCAGCTGACCGGGCGGCGCGACTTCGCGGCCTTCGCCACGGCCGGCGGGCAGTCGAAGACGACGGTCCGCACGCTGCGCCGTCTCGACGTGACGCCGCGCGGCGACAGCTCGATCGAGGTCGAGGCGGAGGGGGACGGCTTCCTCTACCGGATGGTGCGCAACCTCACCGGCTTCCTCGTCGAAGTCGGGACCGGCCGCCGTCCGCCCGACGACGCGGCGCGCGTCCTCGCCGGCCTCGACCGCGGCGCGGCGGGGCGCACCGCGCCGCCGCAAGGCCTCTGCCTGGTCCGCGTCCTCTACTGAGCGATTTCGGCGGCGCCGCGTTTCGGCCGGCGAAGCGGCGGGCGCGGCGTCGGAGCCGTCGAAGGAGACACGATGAGCCTCGTCTCGCCGCGGATCGGTCTGGTCGTCGCGTCGGCGATCTTGGTGGGCGCCGCGTTCCCGCTCGCGGCCGGCGCCGCGTCGGCCGCGCCGCCGCCGAATCCTTCGCCGTCGGCCGCGCTCGACAAGCTGTCGCCGGCGACCGAACGCACGCAGGTGATGGTTCTCGGCACGTTTCACATGCGCGAGCTCGAGGGCCGCTTCCGGCCGACGATGGTGAACGCGCTGCTCGATCGCCTGGCGGCGTTCAAGCCGGACGTCGTGGCGGTGGAGACGCTGCCCGGTCCCTTCATCCACGAGCTCGAGCTTCGGCGCGACGCGACCTCGATCCACGCGGAGCTGCTGGACGGCTTCGCCGGAACGCAGCTCGCGCTGGGACACGAGGCCCAGAGCCTGCTCAAGATGGACATGATCGCGGCCTCGAAGGCCGCGGCGGCGCCGACGCCGCGCCCCGCCGATTCGTCGGCGCTCGTCCGCCGCGCGTTGCTGAGCCTCGCCGCCTACGATCTGCCCGACGCGCTCCTCGCGTGGTCGGCGGCGCCGCCCGCCGATCCGGCCAGGGCGCAGGTTCCCGCCGCGCTCGCGGCGAAGCTCGACGCGCAGCTGGCGCGCGTCAACGAGGTTCAGGTGGTGGCGCTTCCGTTGGCGCGGCGCCTCGGCCATGCGGAGATCGCCGGCGTGGACGACTTCGAGGCGCCGGAAGCGATGGAGCCGCTCCTCCCCGCGCTCGAGAACCGCGGAAAGGAGTCCCCGCTCTTCGCCGCCGTCGGGAAGGCGGCGGTCTACGAAGAGTCCGAGAGGCGGAAGCAGGCGGCCGTCGCCGCGGGGGACCTGCTGCCGTATCTGCGCTGGCTCAACTCGCCCGCCTACGCGGCCTTCGACGTGGACGCGCAGTGGGGCGTTTTCCTGCGCGCGCACCTGAAGAGCGGGGCGGACCGCGGCCGGCTCGCGCTCTGGGAGAACCGGAACCTCAAGATCGCGGCGCGGATCCGCGCCCTGACGGCGCGCTACGTCGGCAAG
>JAJFTU010000244.1 GCA_021372775.1 bacterium
GGAAGCGGCGCGCGGCGGCGAGCATCACCTTGAGGAAGTCGTCGCAGACCTGGTAGCCGAGGCCGCGCGAGCCGGAGTGGATGAAGAAGGCGACGCCGTCCTCGTGCAGCCCCATCCGCGCCGCGGCCTCGGCGTCGAAGATCTTCTCCACGAACTGCGCCTCGACGAAGTGGTTCCCCGAGCCGACGGTGCCGGCCTGCGGCCGGCCGCGCTCCTTGGCGCGGTCGGAAACCTGCGACGCGTCGGCCCACGGCAGGCAGCCGCGCTCCTCGATCCGCTCCGCCTCGCCGCGCTCGCCGAAGCCGCGCGACGCGGCCCACTCCGCCCCCCGCTCCAGCGCGGCGTCGAGCTCCGCCCGCGAGAGGCGCAGGTCGCGCCGCCCCGCGCCGACGCCGGCCGGCAGGTTGCGGAAGAGCGCGTCGGCCAGCTCGGCCGCGCGCGGCTCCATCTCCGCCCGGGTCAGCGCCGTCGAGACGAGGCGCACGCCGCAGTTGATGTCGTACCCCACGCCGCCGGGCGAGACGACCCCCTCGCGCCAGTCGAACGCCGCGACGCCGCCGATCGGGAAGCCGTATCCCCAGTGGATGTCGGGCATCGCCAGCGAGCGTCCGACGATGCCCGGGAGGCAGGCGACGTTGGCGACCTGCTGCAGCGCCTTGTCGGCGACGATCGACGGAAGCAGTTCCTCGTCGGCGTAGACCAGGCCGGGGACGCGCATCGCGCCGCCGCGCGGAATCCGCCAGCGGAAGGCGTCCAGACGCTCCAACCGGAGATCCATCGACCCTCCCGCCGCGAGTTTACGGCCAGCCGCGCCCCGTCGGCGGCGCGGAGCGGAGAAGACCGTCCGCGGCGGCGCGCGGCGACGGCGAAGCGTCAGCGGCGCGGCCCGCCGCCCGGACGCGCGGCGACGGCGAAGCGTCGGCGGCGCGGTCCAACGCCCGGGCGGCGCGGCGTCAGCGGAGCAGTTCGGGACGGTTGGCGCGCAGCCAGGCGGCGAGGCGGCGCCGCGCCTCGGTCGAATGGCGCCGCACCGTGACGTCGCTCAGGCCGAGCGCCGCGGCGATCGTCTCGACCGGGAGCCCTTCCTCGTCGCGCAGGACGAAGATCTCCCGTTCCCGCCGCGGCAGCGTCTCCTTCGCCTCGTCGATCGCCGCGCGCAGTTGGCGCCGCGCGAGCGCGCCGTCGGGCGCGTGCTCGGCGCCGGTCGCCGCCGGATCGACGTCGAGCGATTCCTCGCGGCGCGCCGGACGCCCGGCGCGCGCGCTGCGCGCCGCGTTGACCGCCACGCGCACGACCCACGGCTCGAACGGGCGCTCCGGATCAACCTTCCCGATCGCCTTGTAGAGGCGCAGAAACGCCTCCTGCGCCGCGTCCTCGGCGTCCGGTCCGTCGCCGAGGATCCGGCGGGCGATCGAAAGGACGAGGCGGCCGTGCAGCGCGACGAGCGCATCGAAGGCGCCGCGCTCCCCCTGCTGCGCGCGGCGCACGAGTTCGGCGGTGTCCAGCGGTCGGCCCTCCTCGCGCCGCGGTCATTATACTGGCGCGGTGATGACCTTCCGTCCCTCGCTCGTCGTTCCGCTCGCCGTCGCCGCGCTCGCCGCGGCGTGCGGCCGGGCGCCGGCGCCGCGTCCCGTGATCCTCGTCACGATCGACGCGCTGCGCCCCGACCGGCTCGGCCCCTACGGCGGCCCC
>JAJFTU010000245.1 GCA_021372775.1 bacterium
GCGCGGCGGGGGCGGCGTCGGCGTAGCGGACCGTGATCGTCGCGCCGTCGGCCACCGCGACTTTGCCGTCCTGCGAGCGCGCGGCCGCGATCGTCGCCAGCTGCGCGACGAACACGCCGGTCTGCGGCCCCGTCTCCGTCAGCGTCAGCGCGAAAGGCGTCGCGTCCACGGTGGAGAAGACTTGGACCTGCTGGGTCCCCGCGCCGATCAGGTCGGCGTCCTTGAGCGTCACGGCGAACTGGTCCGAGCAGTTGACGACGCCGCGGTCGATCGTCAGCGTTCCGGCGCGCGGAACCGGCTCGATCGCCGCGCAGTCGCTGACCGGCCCTTCGCAGGCGTCGACCGCGCCGACCGCCTGCACGCGGTAGAAGTACTGCATCGCGTTCAGCGGGCTGGCGTCCGTGTATCCGGCGGCCGCGCCGTCGAGCACGTCGGCGACCTTGGTGAAGCCCATCGTGCAGCCGTCTTCGTTGCGCAGGACGCGGTACTTCGCCGCGCCGGGAACCGCCGCCCAGTTCAGCGCCGCCTGTCCGTCGCCGGGGAGCGCGGTCAGAGCGGGCTTGCCGGGCGCGACGCACGCGGCGTGGCTCTGGTTCGTCGCGTCGGTCGCCGCGCCGCAGGCGATGCCGTGACGCGCGAGGGCCGAGTAGATCGCGGCGGCGTGCGGCGTGCCGTTGGTCAGGTCGCCGTCGTCGTCGTCCGCGGCGCGCAGCACGCTGTACATGCTCCCCGCGCCGCAGCCGTCGGTCTTGTCCCCGTTCGCGTGGTCGCAGGCGTAGTTCGCCGTCGCCGTCGGGCGCGAGGTGTACCAGAGCCGGTCCACGAGTTGCCAGGCGCTGGCCACGTCGAGTGCGCTTTGGGCGGGCAGGTCGCGGTTCGCGAGGTCCCACATCGCCTCGCTGCCGACGTACGACTCGCAGTGCCCTTCGTAGCCGCAAGGGCCGGGATAGGAAGAGTCCTGGTCGCAGCGGAAGCCGCTCGTCCCGCCCAGCATCGACGGCGTCACCGGAACGCCCGCCTCGCGGTCGGCGAAGTCGATGTCCCGCACGCCGGTGCAGGTCTTGCAGTAGTCGCCGTAGCCGTAGCAGCGGTACCCCTGGAAGAAGCCGGAGCCGAGGCAGGCCTGGTGGGTCTGCAGCGCGGCGGTGAAGTCGCCGTACGTCTCCCCGGTCCCCTTGTCGGGACTGAAGTTGTCGCCGTCGTTCGTGTCGAGGCCGTGGGCGAACTCGTGCAGCGAGACGCCGGGAAGCTCCCCGGTGTTGCCGCAGATGCCGCCGGAGCGGAAGAAGTTGAGGCTCCCGGTCGCCGGATTCCAGTTCGCGTTGCAGGTGTCGAGAATGTTGACGTCGGCGAGAACCGACTGCGCGAGCCACGTGTTCGACGGCAGGTAGGTCAGCGCCTTCTGCTTGATCTTGTTGATGTTGTAGAACTGCGTGCGCGCGGCGCGGGTGTTGCCGGCGCCGCCGACGCCGGGCGTCGCGCAGTCGCCCGCCGGGCTCGCGCCGAAGTCGAGGTCTCCCGTGGTCGTGGAGAGCGAGATCGGGCCGCATTCGTCGATGATCTGCACCCGCTTGCCGACGAGCGAGGACGACGCCGCGTCGCCCGCGAAGCGCCCGCCGGCGTCGGCGTAGACGTAGCCGCCGGAGCCGTCGGAACTCACGTCGGCGAACGCGAAGGGCCGGTCCTGCTCCTGGCTCGGCTGGTCGAGCGTCAGGGCGTGGCCGTGCGCGCCGCCGTAGACGTTCGCGTCGA
>JAJFTU010000246.1 GCA_021372775.1 bacterium
CAGCGCCTCGGCCAGGCCGTCGAGCGCCTCTTCGCCGTGGGCGGCGAGCGCGAGGCGCGCCGCGCGCCGCGTCGCCGGCCGCGCGAGGAGCGGGAGCAGCCGCGCCTCGAGCGCCCGTCCGCCGACCGCCCCGGCCGAGCGGGCCGCGGCGCAGGCCACCGCCGGATCCTCGTCGCGGAGCAGCGCCGGCAACAGCTCGTCGTACCCCTCGGCCGCGGGCAGCAGGCCGATCGCCGTCGCCGCCGCCTCGCGCGAGTTGGCCGGCGCGTCGGCCCGCCCCATCTCCTCCAGCAGGCGGTGGCCGAACGGCCGGAACGACGGGCCGAGGCGCCGCAGCAGCAGCGCCACCCAGGCCCCGCGCGCCTCGCCGCCGGCGCGGTCGAGGATCGTCGCCGTGATCCGCCGCCGCTCGTCGCTCTCCTCGGCGACGAGCAGGTCGATGCACTCGGCGAGGAGCGTCTTGTCCTCGGCGTCGAGCGTCGAGCCGACGCCGGGCGCCGGACCGTGGCGCGAGGGGTCGAGCAGGATCGCCAGCGCGCGGGCCCGCAGGGCGGGGGAGCCCTCGGCGGCCAGCTTCCGCAGCGGCTCGGCGAGATCCCAGTCCGGGTTCTCGGCGAGCAGCGAGAGCGCCGCCTCGGCCCGCGCCTCGTCGCCGCTCCGGAGCGCCCCGCGCAGCGCGCCGATCGTCTCCGCGCTGGCCAGTCCCTCGTCCCAGGTCGCCGGCTGGGCGCGCCCCTCGGCGATCGAGCGCGAGAGCTCGCCGACGTAGGAGCGGCCGACGGCGATCGCCGCCGCGGTCCAGAGGACGATGAAGAAGAGGTTCACGACGGCGAGGCCGCGCACCGAGAGCGCCAGCGCGCCGGTGAGGAAGAGCAGCAGCCCGCCGGCCAGCCCGTCCCCCATCCGGTCCACGACCATGTCGATCGCCGACTTCACGTGGATCTTGACCGTGCGGCTCACCGGCAGGTAGGCCAGCTCGCGGCTCGAGCGGTCGATCGAGTGCTTGAGGACCGTGTCCGAGCCCTTGACCAGCACCGCCGCCCAGAGCGAGAGGGTCGGGATCAGCGCGATGGTCGCCCCGAACATCGAGAGCGGCATGACGAGGATCGCGCCGGCGAGGCCGATCCAGCGGAAGAGCCGCCCGGCGAGGAAGAGCTGCAGGGCGAGCGAGACCGCACCGACCGCGGCGTAGAACGCGCCGAAGAACGAGGTCAAGGTGTCGCCCTTGAGGCGCGAGGCGGCGATCGCCTGGAACTGGTAGTCGGCGATCGCCGTGGCCAGCGCGGCGAGCAGGACCATCGCCGCGATCAGCCGCAGGTGCGGCGAGCCGGCGACGAGCCGCAGGCTCTCCGGCAGATGGCGCGGGGCGCGCTCCGCCCCGCGCGAGGCCGGCAGCCGCCGCCGTCCGAGGACCAGCGCGAGCCAGGCCGCGACGGCGAGGAGCGCGGCGAGGACCAGCAGCACGTTGACGGTGCCGATCCGCGGCGAGATCCACGAGGCGAGCCAGCCGCCGCAGATCCCGCCGGCGATCCCCCCGGCGCCGATCGCGCCGAAGGCCCGCTTCGCCTCGCGCGTGGTGAAGACGTCGTTGATCAGCGTCCAGGCCTGCGCCGGCCCGACGACGCCGTAGATCCCGCCCCAGACGAAGACGACCGGAAAGAGCCAGGGCGGGTCGAAGCGCGCCGCCCACCAGAAGAAGGTCAGGTTGCCGGCGAAGAAGAGCAGCGTGCCGACGCCGAGCGTCGTCGGCGAGACGCGCCGCGCGATGCGGAGGTAGATCGCGACGAAGATCGAGACGCCGACGGCGACGCCGATGATCGCGTAGGGCAGCTTGATCGCCCCGAACCTGCCGAGGAAGAGGCTGTCCCGCACCGCCTTCACGGCGATGTAGACGGCGATGACGACGAAGACGTAGGCCGAGGCGATCAGCGCCCGCGCCGCGTCGCCGGGGCGCAGCGCCAGAATGGCCAGCGCTCGCGCCGCGGCGCGTTCCTTTCCTTCCTTCGGCGTCATTGGGCGGCCCGGGCTCTCCGTGCGGGCGGAGCGGCCCGCGCGGCGCGCTCCGTCCCCGCTAATCTAGCCGATGCGGGGGGGGCGCGGCACGCCTTAGACGCGGAAGCGCGCGGACGATCCGCCTCGTCGGACGAACGGCGCTTGCGGGGCGTCGGCGGGACGCGGGCCGGAGCGGGAACCGCGGAAGGCGAAGAAGGCGGATCGGCGCGGGCCGGCGGGACGCGGGCCCGCGCGAGGGGCGGTCAGCGCCCCAGGGCGCCGCGGACGGCGGAGACCAGCTCCGCGGTCGTGAACGGCTTGCGGAGGAAGCGGGACGCGCCTTGGGCGGCGCGCGCCGTCATGCGGTCGTCGGCGAAGCCGCTGAACATCACCGCCGGCAGGTCGGGCCGGACCTTGCGCATTTCGGCGAGGGTCGTCGGGCCGTCCACGCCGGGCATCATCACGTCCACCACGGCGCAGTCCACCGCCTGGCCGGCGCGGCGCATGATCTCCACCGCCTCGCGCCCCCCCTCGGCCTTGAGCACGCGGTAGCCGGCGCGCTGCAGCATCAGCCCGGCGACCTCCCGCACGAGGTCGTCGTCGTCCACGACCATGACGATCCCGCCCGGCGCGGCGTTGGCCGCGCAGGTCGGAACGGTCGGGCGGACGAGCGGCGCCCCCACGACGGAAGCGTTGTTTTCAGGCATGGCGATGGAGCCCCCGAAGATGAGCGGGATTATAGCGCCGGCGGATGCCCCGTCCAGCGGTTCGGCAAGACCGTCTCCCGCGGCCGGGACCGGGCTCCTTCCGCGGGCCGGGGAATGCCGGACGCCCGGCGGCGACGTCGGGCGCGCCGCGTCCGCCCGCGCGCGGCGGCGGGACGGGGCGCGCCGCTCACAGCTCCAGCTTCGCCGCGGCGGACGCGGTCGTCGTCGCCGTCCCTTGCCAGCGCCCGCCCGCCGTCGTCGTCGCGACGACCGTCCACGTGCCGGGCGGCAGCCCGTCGAGCGACGCCCGCCCCAGGACCATCGGGAACGAGGCCGGCGCGTTGCGCCTCATCGGCCGCCGCCAGGCCGTGCCGTTGGCGTCGTAGATCGACAGCGTGGCCGCCGTGTCCTTGCCGGCGAGGTCGGCCACCTCGACGTCGAGATGGCAGGGGGCGGGCAGGAGGATCGCCAGCGGCCCTCCGGGCGCCGTGGCGCTCGTCGTCACCGCCGCCGCGCCGTCGGCCTGGACGACCAGCGCGTAGGTCCCCTGCGGCGCGTCGCCGATCGTCACCAGGCCGCCCTCGCCGGTGTCGTAGCGCCCGCCGGCCACGACCCGCCCCGCCTCGTCGAGCAGCAGAGCCTCGACGGCGTCGGGGGCCGAGCCGGCGGCGAGGGTCACGCGCAGCGCGAGGCCGCTCGTCCGCTGCAGCAGGACCTCCGAATCGGGCGCGCCCGACTCGGCCACCGAGACGTTCTGCCGCGCCGCGGCGTAGCCGTCGAGCCGCACCGCGAGCGTCCACGTCCCTTCCGCGACGTTGGCGATCGTGAACCGGCCGTCGTCGCCGGTCGTCGCGCGCAGCAGCCCGCCGCCGCGCCCGCCCATCGCCGCGGACGGGGTCAGCTCGGCCGTCGCGCCGGCGAGGGCGCTGCGGTCGGCCGAGTCGAGGACGCGGCCGCCGACCGTGGTCCGCGGCGCGCGGAGCGTCACGTCGCGGTCGGCCGAAACGTCCACCTGCGTCGAGAAGTCGAGGCCGTCGGCCATCCGCAGCACCGAGACGTTGTACGAGCCGGCGGCCAGCCCCTCGATCTTGAAGCGGCCGTCGGCGCCCGTCGTCGCCGTGCCCGACTCGAGGCCCGGCGCGCCGCCGGCCGCCGCGCCGAGGGCGCGGGCGAAGACGGTCGCCCCCGCGAGCGGCTGCGCGCCGTCCACGACCGTTCCGGAGAGGGTCGCCCCGGCGCCGAAGCTGAGGTCGGCGCGCGGCTCGGGGGTCGCGGCGGAGACGGTCACGTGGGTCGTCGCCGACGCCCCTTCCTCGCGGCGCGCGACGACGGTCCAATCGCCGTAGCGGCAGTTGTCGATGCGGAAGGCGCCCGACGCGTCGGGCGAGGCCGAGGCGCCGCCGCCGCCGAGGCCCTGCTGCATCGCGACGACCGTCACGCCGGAGAGCTTGTCCGCGGAGAGGCCGGTGATCGCGCCGACGATCGCGCCGCCGCGCGGCAGCTTGATCTCGACCCCCTGCACCGGCGCTCCCTGGACCTTGACCGCCGTGGCGTCGGAGGTCGTGTAGCCGTCGCGCCGCGCGACCAACGCGTAGTCGCCGTCGGAAAGGCCGCTCAGCGCGAAGAGCCCCTGGTCGTCGGCCGTCGCGCCGCGTCCGCCGAACGGCGTCGTCCCGCTGAGCGAGACGACGGCGAGCGGCACCGGCGCGCCGCCGTCGTCCACGACCGAGCCGGAGACGGTCTGGCCGCCGGAGAGCTGCAGGTCGAGCTGGTTCTCGCCGGTGCGGAGCTCGACGTGCTTCACCGCGCGCTGCGAGCCCTCAAGCGTCGCCTCGACGTCGATCCCGCCCGCGCCGAGGCCGTCGAGCCGGTAGAGGCCGTCGCCGTCGGCGATCGCGGAGCTCGTCGCCGCCGCGGACGCGCCGCCGCCGGGGCCGCCCGTCGCGGCGCTCTGCGCGCCGACCTGGGCCACCGCGGCGCCGATCGCCGCCGTGCCGTCGGCGAGGAGGACGCGGCCGACGAGCCACGCGCCGGCGTCGAGCGCGATCGAGAGGCCGGTCACGTTCTTGCCGGCGACGACGCGCACCCCTTCGAGCTTGCCGTCCTTCCGGCCCGGCGCCGAAGCGGTCAGCGTCGCGATCCCCGCCGGGACGTCGTCGAAGACGAAGCGCCCGTCCTCGTCGGCCGTCGCCTCGAGCGCGCGGCGCGGCCCGAAGCCGCGCGGCCCGCCGCCCCCCTGCTGGACCGCCGCCGCGACGCGCGCGCCGGCGATCGGCTTCTTGTCGGCGTCCACGACCGCGCCTTCGACGCGGCTCGCCGGGACGAGGGTGATCGTCAGCGGCGCGTTCGGCGGCACGGCGACCCCCGGCACGTCGAGGTCGGCGCACCCCTCGCGGCGCACGGAGAGCGCGAGCACCGCGCCGGGCTTCTGGTCGGCGAGGACGAACGCGCCGAGCGCGTCGCTCACCGCGTCCGGCTCGGTCTCCGGCGCGCCGCGGCGGCGCATCATCCCGCGGCCCATCCCCGACGGCGCCGCGCGGATCTCGGCGCCGGCGATCGGCGTGCCGTCGGCGGCCGCGACGCGCCCTTCGACCGCGGCGCCCTGGCCGAGCGCGATCGCGCCGAGGTCGAGCGTCGCGCCCGCCTCGACGGCGAGGCCGGTCCGGCGCTCCGGCGCGAAGCCGCGGCGCTGCGTGGTCAGCTCGAAGCGGCCGGCCGGCAGGTCGGCGACGCGGAATTCGCCTTGGCGGTCGGAGAGGGCGCGCCACGAGACGGTGCGGTCGGCGGGCGGCCCGAACGGCATCGGCCCCCGCGCCATCGTCGGCGCCGCGGCGATCTCGACGACCACCGCGTCCAGCGGCTTCTCCTGCGCGTCCACGAACCTGCCGACGATCGCGCCGCCGCGCTGCAGCGCGAGGACGACGCCCCCGCGCGTGCGGCGCGGGGCGAGCGGCCCGGCCTCGGCCTTCGCCGGCGCGAACCCCGCGGCGCGCGCCTCGAGCGTCCAGTTCTCCGTCGGGTCGAGGCCGCGGAGGCGGAAGGCTCCGTCGGCGCCGCTCGCCGTGCGCGGGCGCCGTCCGCCGGGCTGGCCGGGACGCGGCCCGCGGAAGGCGCCGAACGGCCGGCGCGGCGGCCCGGTCGGGGTCGCGGCCGCGGCCACCTCGACGCCCGCCAGCGGCTGGCCGGCGGCGA
>JAJFTU010000247.1 GCA_021372775.1 bacterium
CCTCCTGTCGCCGAGCAAGACACGACATCTCCGTCGCCAAGCCGACGCCGCCCCTGCGATGACGAGAAGACCGGCCGCGACGCAATGCGGGACGGGGGGCGCGGAACGGCGCGATGCTCGTCGCGCGGCGCAAGCCGCCCCGTTCTACCGATCGATTGGAGGTCGTCAGCCGAGGGGGGGCCGGCGATACCCTTGAGTTCTAGGGTTCGACGGCCCCCCCCTCGGCCGACGACCGACCACGCCCCGATGGACACGCGCCCTGCGCGCCCGACCACCGACCACGTCTCGACGGACACGCGCACTGCAGCCGCAATGCCGCGGCGCAGATTCAAAGCCGCGCCAAAGAATCCTCGAGCTCAATCTCCAGCTCCGCGAGCAGAACGTCCCCCGCGCCGAGCAGCATCGCCTCCTCGGCCGCCATCAACACGATCGACGGATCCGAATCCAGCCCGATCCCCAGCTTGCGGCAGGCCATGTTCGCCAGCCGCACCAGGAGCAGCAGCGAGTTGTGGCGGTCGAAGGCGTCGGAATGGTGCTCCCGCGCCACCGCGACGTACTTCTCCGGCAGCCCCCACTTCTCCAGCAGCAAGCACCCCTGCGCCGCGTGCGCCGTGTCGATCAGCTCCTTGACCAGCGAGAGCGGCGGCTCGATCTCCAGCGCCTTCGCCCGCTTCATCTCGTCGAGCGCCCGCAGCAGCCAGAGCTTGCCCACGTCGTGCAGCAGCCCGCCGATGAACGCCTGCTCGTCGAACTCCGCGTAGCCCAGCCGCCGCGCCAGCCACGACGCGGCCAGCGCGCAGGCCCCGGCGTGGCGCCAGAGCGTCTGCAGCAGCTCGTTGATCTTCGGGTCGTGCGCGCCGTACTTGCTCCGCTCGCTCGCCAGGAGCAGCAGGCGCGTGACTTCCTTCAGCCCGAGCCGCACGACCGCGTTCCGCACGGTCGTCGCCTTCGCCAAACCGCCGAAGAACGGCGAGTTCGCCGCCCGCAGCACCTCCGCCGCCAGCGCCTGGTCGGAGAGGATCAGCTTCTCGATCTCGGCGATGTCGTAGTCTTCGTCGGAGGCGACGATCGCCTGCAGCCGCAGCGCCACCTGGCTCACCACCGGCAGCGCGAGCTTCCGCTCCTCCGCGAAGCGGTTGACCTGTTCCAGCAGCGATCCGGCCATCAGACTTCCCCAAGCAGGCGCCGCAGCTCGCCCAGAGGCCGAGGCGGCGACAGCCTCGGCAGCGTGCGCAGGATTTCCTGGAACGTCGTCTGTCCCGCGACGGCCTTCACTATACCGTCCTCGAGCAGCGTGACCAATCCCGTCGTCTCGGTGCTGACGCGGCGGATCTCGTACGACGTCTTCCGCGCGATCAGCGCCTCCTTGACCATCTCGTTGAGGACGAGCAGCTCAAAGACGGCCACCCGGCCGCGGTACCCGGTGAAGCGGCAGTTCGGGCAGCCGTGCGGCTCGCGGAACGGCACGCGCCCGAACTCCTTCGGGTCGTACCCCAGCCGCCGCACCTCGTGCGGCGTGAGGAACTTCTCCGTCGAGCAGATCGGGCAGACGCGGCGGACGAGGCGTTGGGCGATGACGCTGACGACCGTCGAGGAGATCAGGAACGCCTCGATGTTCATGTTGAGCAGCCGCAGCAGGCCGCCGATGCTGTCCTCGGTGTGGAACGTCGTCAGCACCTTGTGCCCGGTGAGCGCCGCCTGGATCGCCGTCTCCGCCGAGAACTGGTCCCGGATCTCGCCGATCACGATCACGTCCGGGTCCTGCCGGACGATGTGCTTCAGCGTCTCCTCGTAGGTCAGGTTGATGCGGGGGTTGATCGAGCACTGCGAGATCCCCTCGATCACGTACTCGACCGGATCCTCCGCCGTGATGATGCTGGTCTGCGGATCGTTGAGGTAGTTGACCGCGCCGTAGAGGGTCGTCGTCTTCCCCGACCCGGTCGGCCCGGTGACGATCACCACGCCGCTCGGGGCGTCGAGCGCGTCCTCGCGGAACCGCTCCAGCGTCCGCGGCGCCATGCCGACGTCCTTGATGTCGAGCAGCGTGTTCCGGTTGTTGAGCAGCCGCAGGACGACCTTCTCGCCGTGGATCGTGACGTAGATCGAGACGCGGATGTCGATCCCCTGCCCGCGGTCCTCGAACAGGATCCGGCCGTCCTGGTGCCGCCGCTTCTCGGCGATGTCCGCCCCGGCGAGGATCTTCGTGCGGCCGAGGAAGGCCGGCGCGATGTCCAGCGGGTAGTCCTTGTACGGCACGAGCACGCCGTCGCGGCGGAAGCGGATCCGCAGCCGGTCCTTCATCGGTTCGACGTGGATGTCCGAGACGCCGTCCTGGATCGCCTGGGCGATCATGTCGTGCACGTTGCGGACGACGACGTTCTCCGCCGCCGCCCCGCCCGCCGTCTGGCGCAGCGCCTCCTGCTCCAGATGGCCGATCGCGTCGAGGATCGCCGGCTTCGACGCCACGCCGACGACGAGGTCCTCGCCGAACACCTTCTTCGCCGCGCCGATCGCCTTCTGGTCGAACGGGTCGTGGAAGGCGACGATCACTTGCCGGCCCTCGCGCCCCACCGGCAGGCACTCGTTCTGCCGGCACCACTTCGTCGGCGCCAGCCGCGCGACGTCCGGATCGAGGTTGTAGAGCAGGCTGGTGGCGTTGGGGAAGCCGAGCTGGCAGGAGAGGACCTCGTAGATCACGTCCTGCGGGATCACCTGGCTCTCGACGAGGATCTCGCCGAGCTTCGTCCCCGGGCGCTCCTTCTGCCGCGAGAGCGCCGCCCCGAGGTCGGCCTCGGTGATGTAGCCGAACTCGACGAGCAGCGCGCCGAGCGGCACGGAGACCCGCCGCGCGCGGAGCGTCTCCTGGATCGCCGCCTCGTCCACGTAGCCGAGCTTCTGCAGCACGGCGAGCAGCGTCCGCGAGCCGGCCAGCTTCGCCCGCACGCGCTGCGCGTACTGGAGCTGCTCCGGCGCGAGGCGGCCGGCGTCGATCAGAAGCTTGGCGATCCGCTCGCCGGTCCCCAGCGAGCCGGGCGCGGGGGCCGCGGCGGGAACGGTCGTGTCGGAGGTGCTCATCAGGTCTCCCGCGGCGCGGGCGGGCGCCGCCAAGGGATCAAATGTATAAGTTGGGCCGGCCGGCGGCGACCCGTTCCGCGCGGCCGTCGGAGGGGCGGAAAATGCTGCGCGGCGTGCTGTTCCTGATCCTCGGGGCCGTTCTGGTCTTTCTGGGCGCCGTCAAAGGGTATTCGCTCCGCTTCACGCACAGCAGCGCCGCCCTGGTCGCCCTCGGCGTGATTTCCGCGCTGCTGGGCGTATACCGCCTCTATTCGGGAATCCGCACCCGCCGCATCTTCTGACCCGCGGCCTCCGCGCCCGCCGGCGCGCGGCCGGTCAGCCCCGCGGCGGCCGCGGCTTCGGCCGCCCGTCCGGTCCGCGCTTCGCCCCGGCGAAATGCCGCGGGGCCGGCCCCTTTGCCTCGACGCGCCCCGCGCCTCCGGCCGGCTTCGTCCCCTCGCGGGGCCGCCGGACCGGCGTCGCCGCGGCGAGAAACGGCTCCGCCGCCACGGGGAACGGCGCCGACGGCGGCGCGAGCGGCGCGTCCCCGGCGTAGAGCACCCGCTCCAGGAAGAGCCCCGAAGGCGGCGCGGTCCCTTCGGCCACCGCCGCGGCGAGGCTCGGCGACGCCGTGCCGTCGAGCAGCGCGGCCATCGCCTCGGGCCGCCACTCCCCCGCCCCGACCTTGACCAGCGCCCCGACCATCCGGCGGGCCATCTTCCAGAGGAAATGGGAGGCGGCGAGCCGCACGAGGATCAGCCCCCCCTCCTCGACGACCAGCGCCTGATCGAGGACGACGATCGTGCTGGTCTGGTCGGCGGGCCGCTCGCAGAAGCCCGCGAAATCGCGCTTCCCTTGGCAGAGCGCCGCGGCCGCGGCCATCGCCGCCGGATCGAGCGGGCGCTTGACCCACCAGACGAACCGCCGCGCGAACGGCGTCCTGCGGCGCGAGATCTGGTAGACGTACGAGCGCAGCTTCGCGTCGTGGCGGGCGTGGAAGTTGTCGGCCGCCGGGGCGAGCGCCGCGACGTGGACGTCGAGCGGCAGTTCGTCGTTCAGCGCGCGGCGGAACGGCTCCGGGTCGATCGGGCTGCGGAAGCGCAGGTGCGCGACCTGGCCGACCGCGTGGACCCCGGCGTCGGTGCGCCCCGCGCCGCCGACGTCCGGCGCCTCGCCGGCGACCCGTCCGGCCGCGGCGCGCAGTTCCCCCGCGACCGTGCGGGCGTTGCGCTGCTCCTGCCAGCCGGAATAGCGCGTTCCCTGATACTCGACGACGAGCTTGTAGGTGGGCATGGGCGGGCATTGTAGGGCGCGCCGCCCCGCCGCGCGGCGCCCTCCGCCGACCGCGGTCGGAAGAAAGTTCCGCCCCGCGGGGGGCCGGCGGACTGCTCCGGACAGCCCCGGGGCGACACGGCACAGGCACGGCGCTTGCAGAAAGTCCGGTCCCAACTGTCGCGAAGGAGCGCGCCATGCCGAACGTCACGACGACCAAACGTCCCCTGCTGACCATCGTCCCCGCCGACGAACCCGCCGGACTCTGCCCGACGCTGCTCTTCGACGGCGAGCCGATCCACGACCGCCGCCAGCCGTACACCGAGCTGCTGGCGCTCGACGGGGCGGAGCCGGACCTCGTGATCCTGTTCGGCGTCGGCCTGGCCTACACCGCGGCCGGCGCGCGGCGGATGTTCCCCGCGGCGCGGGTCGTCGCCTACGAGCCGGTTCCGGAGATGGCGGAGATCGCGCGCCGCTTCCTGCGCGACGAATGGCGGCTCGAGGGGGTCGTGGTGGACCAGGACCTCGCCGACTTCTCCGCGCGCCTGATCGCGGCGATTCCGGGCGCCCGCGCGGCGGCCGTCGTCGAGCTCGAGGCGCTGGCCCGCCTCGTCCCCGACGAAGCGGCGGCCTTCCGCGCCGTCGTGCGCGAGACGATCGACGCCTCGACGCAGACGAAGGTCGTCCCCCCGGCCTCGGCCGAGGCGTGGGCGAACATCATCCTCGCCGCGCCGCGCCTCGCCGGCGACCCGACGCTCGCCTCGTGCGCCGACGCGCTCGCCGGACGCCCCGGCCTCGTCGTCTGCGCGCCCCCCGACGGCCCCGGCGCCGCGCCGCTGCGCGCCCTCGCCCGTTCCTGCTGCGTCGTCGCCGCCGCCGACACCGCCGCCGCGCTCCACGCCGCGGGAGTCCCGGTGGACGTCGTCGTCGCCCGCGGCCCGGTTCCCGCCGACGGCGCGCCGTGGCTCGCCGGCGCCGCGCTGCTCGCCGCCCCCGAGGCGTCCCCCTCGTGGCGCGCCGTGCCCGCCGCGGCCCGGCTCCTCTTCCCCCACGCCGGCACGGCCTTCGCGCTTCCCGAGGAAGCCGGCGCCCACGCCGCGGGGTTCGCGTTCGGCGACGAGCTGCCGCTGGTCCACGCCGCGCTGACCCTCGGCCTCGGCCCGATCTTCGTCTCCGGGCGGCGCGACGACGCCGACGCCTCGTGGAACCTCCTCGCGCCGTCGGCGCGGCGCGACGCGCTGCTGCGCCGCCGCTCCGCGGTCTCCGGCGTGCCGATCCGCGATGTTCCGGAAAATCCGGAAGCGACGGCGACGCCCCCCGCGCCGCCGCGCCGCTTCGCCGAGGCCCTCGCCGACCGCGGCCGCGCGCTCGGCGCGGAAGCGGTCGCGCGCGCCGTCGCCGCGGCCGGGGAGCGGATCGACGCGCTCGTCGACGAAGCGGCTCTTATCGTGCCGCAGCGCCGCGCGGACTACCTCGCGCGCCGGGCCGCCGGCGACGCGCTCGCCCAGGTCGTCGTCGCCGGAGCGGGGCTCGGCGCGGCCTCCGGACTCGGCGGGCTGGAGAAGAGCGCCGCCGCGGCCCAAGTCCTCCTGCGCCACGTCGCCGAGGCGCTCGGCGCGCCGGCGCGCCGGACGACGGTCGTCCCGTTCCACACCGCGGACGAGGCGCCGGTGCGCGTCTTCGTCGGCGGCGAGAACGAGGCGCCCGCCGCCTCGCGCGCCCTCCGCGCGGCGCTCGCCGCCGAACTCGGACCGCGCGGCGACGTCCGCTCGCTCGACCGCGAGCTCGCGGCGGCGCTCGGCGACGAGGCCGCGGCGATCCCCGCGGCCGCGAGGCCGCTGCTCGTCGCCCGCCTCTGCCGCGGCAAGGGGCGCGCGGTCTACATCGAGCCGTCCGCGCTGCCGCTCCGCGGCCTCGACCGCCTCGCGCGCGGCGAGATGCGCGGCTTCGCCGCGCTCGTCCCGGCGGAGGGGCCGGCCTCGATCGCGCTGATCGACGCCGCGCATCCGGCCTTCGCGGGACCGGAGCTCGAGGCGCGCCTCGCCCAAGGGCTCGGCCTGGCCGCCCGCGGCGACCTGTTCGCCGGAGAGCTGCCGGCCGAATGGTCGTGGCGCGACCAGGCGCCGCTCGGCGCGGCGGCGGTCCGCTTCACCTGCCCGGAGTGGGCGCCGTGGCGCAGCGACCTCCACCCCTGCGCCTACCTCTGGGCGGCGCGCTGCGGGCTCGCCCCGCGTCCCGTCGCGGCGCGCCCGGCCGCGACGCGTCCGATCTCCGCGGCGCGCTGACCGAATTTCCTCTTCGCCGACGGCCGCCGCGCGGGAACGCGGCGGCCGTTCCTTGTCAAATCGCGCGCGGTTCGGGACAGGCGTGCGGGCGCGGGCTAGGATGTCATAGTCCCCGCATTTCCCCTTCTTAGGAGTCTCCGGCATGAGCCCCCGCATCCGCGACGAGGAAGCCCTCGAATACCACGAAAAGCCGCGCCCCGGAAAAGTGAGCGTGGTGCCCACCAAGTCGTGCCTCACGCAGCGCGACCTCTCCCTCGCCTACACGCCGGGCGTCGCCGCGCCGTGCAACGTGATCGAGGGCGATCCCGACGCCGCGTACCGCTACACCAACCGCGGCAACCTGGTGGCCGTGATCACCAACGGCACCGCGGTCCTCGGCCTCGGCGACATCGGCGCCCTCGCCGGGAAGCCGGTGATGGAGGGGAAGGGGGTCCTCTTCAACCGCTTCGCCGGGATCGACGTCTTCGACATCGAGGTCGCGACGAAGGATCCGGAGCAGTTCATCCAGGCGGTCAAGCTGATCGCGCCGACCTTCGGCGGCATCAACCTCGAGGACATCAAGGCGCCCGAGTGCTTCGAGATCGAAGAACGCCTCGTCGAGGCGCTGGACATCCCCTGCTTCCACGACGACCAGCACGGCACGGCGATCATCGCCACCGCCGGGCTGATCAACGCGCTGGAGATGCAGGGAAAGAGCCGCGCGCAGGTGCGGGTCGTGATCCTCGGCGCGGGCGCGGCGGGGGTCGCCACGCGCACGATGCTGATCGCGGCCGGCTTCGACGCCGCCAAGATCATGTTCTGCGACCGCACCGGCGTCGTCTACGTCGGCCGGACGAAGGGGATGAACCCGATCAAGGAGCGGATCGCCGTCGAGACCGACGCCCGCACGCTGGCCGACGCGATGGCCGGGGCCGACGTCTTCATCGGCGTCTCCGGGCCGAACCTCGTCAGCGACGACATGGTGCGGTCGATGGCCCCGAACCCGGTGATCTTCGCCCTCGCCAACCCGGTGGCGGAGATCGACTACGACCGCGCCAAGGCGCTGCGCCCCGACGCGATCATCGCCACCGGCCGCTCCGACTTCCCCAACCAAGTCAACAACGTCCTCGGCTTCCCCTTCATCTTCCGCGGCGCGCTCGACGTCCGGGCCCGCAAGATCAACATGGAGATGAAGCTCGCCGCGGTGCGCGCCCTCGCCGACATGGCGCGGATCGAGGTCACCGACGAGGTCCTCTCCGCCTACGGCGTGAGCGAGCTCCGCTTCGGTCCCGAGTACATCCTGCCCAAGCCGCTCGACTCGCGCGTGCTGCTGCACGTCGCCCCCGCGGTCGCCCAGGCGGCCGTCGACTCCGGCGTGGCGCGGCTCACCGACTGGCCGGGCAAGGAGGCCTACGCCCGCAAGCTCGAATCGCTGCTCGGCCCGTCGCGCCGCGTGATGCGCCTCGTGATGGAGAAGGCGCGGCGCGCCCCGGCGCGCGTCGTGCTCGTCGAAGGCGAGGAGCTGCCGGTGCTGCGCGCGGCGCAGCGGATGGTGGACGAGCGGATCGGCACGCCGGTGCTGATCGGCAAGGAGAGCACGATCCGCGGCATGGCCGAGGAGCACGGCATCGACCTCGCCGGCGCGGAGATCATCGACCACGCCGCCTACCCCGACCTCGACCAGATGTCGGCGCGGCTCTACGAGCTGCGGATGCGCCGCGGAGTCACCCCGCGCAGCGCCGACCGGCTGCTCCGGCTGCGCGGCGTCTTCGGCATGATGCTCGTCGAGATGGGGCTCGCCGACGGGCTCGTCGGCGGCATCGGCAAGTCGTACCCCGAGACGATCCGCCCCGCGCTCGAGATCATCGGCATGCGCCCGGGCACGAAGCGCGCCTCGGCGGTGATGGCCTGCGTCCTGCCGGAGCACGTCTACCTGCTGACCGACACGGCGATCAACATCGACCCCGACGCCGAGACGCTGGCCGAGATCGCGCTGATGGGCGCCGAGGCGGCGGAGACGCTGTTCGACATCGAGCCGCGGGTCGCGCTCCTCTCCTACTCCAACTTCGGCTCGGTCAAGCACGCGCACGCGGCGAAGGTCGCGGCGGCGCTGGAGATCGTCCAGCGCGCCCGCCCCGACCTCGTCGTGGACGGCGAGATGCAGGCCGACACGGCGCTGAACGCCGAGGTCGCGGCGGTCTTCCCCCACTCCCGCATCAAGGGGGACGCCAACGTGCTCGTCTTCCCCGACCTGCAGTCGGGGAACATCGGCTACAAGCTGCTCGCCAACGTCTCCCACGCCACGACCGTCGGGCCGATCCTCTGCGGCCTGAACAAGCCGGTCAACGTCCTCAACCACGTCGCCTCGGTGGACGAAATCGTCCGCGCCGCGGCGATCACGGCGCTGCAGGCGCGGCGCGGCGCGCGCAAGACGGCCGCCGCGCGGGTCGCGCCGACCGAGTGGACGACCCGCTGACCCCCGCGTCCGGGGCGATTCGAACGGAGGGGCGGGACATCCCGCCCCTCCGCTTTTCCGGGGCGCAACGACGGCGCGGCGCGCGCCTCCCCCCGTCGTCCATTCCGGGTTAGAGTCTCCGCGATGAACGACTCACTGTCCGCGGCCCTGTCGATCACGCTCCTCGGCGCGGGGATCGTCTTCGCCGCGATTCTCTTTTTCGTCGGGCTGATGGCCGCGCTGACGCGGCTGCTGCCGGTCCGGCCCGGCGCCGGCGCCGAGGCCGAGCCGGACGCCGCGGCGACGACCGAACTGGACGAGGAGGCGGAGGACGCCGCGCTGCGGACCGCCGCGGCCGCCGCCGTCGCCGCCGCGCTGGCGCTCCGCCGCCGCGCGGGCGCGCCCGCCGCGCCGCGCGAGTCGCTCTGGCGCCGCGCCGCGCGCCTTTCGGGCGTCCGTTGAGATCGAGGGAACGATGACCTTCCGTTGCCGAGTCCGCGTGGACGGCCGCGAGTTCGACGCGGCGATCGAAGACCTCGACGAGCGTCCGGTGCGCGTCGATGTCGAAGGACGCATGGTCGAGGTGTGGCCGGAGGAAGCGTCCGCGCCGCGACGCGCGACGTCGTCCGCGCCGCGCCCCGCCCGCGACGAGGCGCCCGCCGCGC
>JAJFTU010000248.1 GCA_021372775.1 bacterium
GAGGGCGGCGACGGCGCCGACGCCGGCCGAGAGCCCGTCCATCACGTCGATCAGGTTGAAGGCGTTCGTGACGCCCATGATCCAGAGCAGCGTCAGCGGGTACTCGACCCAGTCGGGCAGATAGACGAGCTGGATGCGGACGCCGCCCTTGACGAGGACGAGCGCGGCCAGCAGCTGCCCGGCGAGCTTCGTGCGCGGGCTCAGCGAGCCGAGGTCGTCCACGAGCCCGAGGACGAGGACGATCGATCCGCCGAGGAGCATCGCCAGCAGGTTCTGGTCGAAGCTGAAGGTCACGCTCAGCGCGACGAGGACCCCGAGCGCCACGGCGAGGCCGCCGAGGTAGGCGACCGGCTCCCGCTGCGTCTTGAGCCGGCCGTCCGGACGGTCCACGATGCCGAAGCGGAGCGCCGCCTCGCGGAAGCGGGGCGTGAAGAGACGCGCCGTCCCCCACGCGAGGAGGAGCGCGGCCGCGGCGAGGACGACGTCGAGCCATTCCATCGCGTCAGCTCCAGACGCCGCGCGGCGGCACGCCCCGCCGCCATTCGCCCCACGCGCCGACCCGGCGCCGATCGGCGCGGCGCGCGTAGAGGGCGCGCGCGAAGGCGCCGCCGCAGCCGAAGAGCAGCCGGCGCGCCACGCGCGGGCGCTTCAGCAGCAGCGCCGCCCACAGCGCCGCCTCGCGCGCGAGCACGAACGGCGCGTCGAGCAGCAGCGCGCCCCATCGGTCGTGGCGCAGCATCGTCAAGTAGCGGTTCCGCGCCGCCATCAGCGTCACGTCGTCGCCGCGCGAGAAGGAGCTGCCGAGCCGTCCCGCCTTCGCCCCGCCGCCGCGCAGGTGGACCGCCTGCGCCCGCGGCTCGTAGACCGCCTTCCAGCCGGCGCGCCACGCGCGCCAGCCGATCTCGAGGTCCTCGGTGAAGGCGAAGAAGTCGGAGGAGAAGAAGTCGGCGCCGTCCGAGACGTCGCGGATCATCGTGCGCCGATAGAGCGCCGCGGCGCCGCAGGCGGAGAGGACCGGCCCCGGCCGCAGCAGCGACGCGTCGAGCGGCCGCCCGTAGCCGCGGTCCACGACCTTGCGCGAGCGGCCGAGGAAGAGCCCCGCGCTGTCCACCGTCGCGCCGTCCGGCCGCATCAGCCGGCCGGCGACGATCCCGACCCGCGGATCGGCGAACGCCGGCAGCGCCTGGGCGACGAAGTCGGGCGCGAGCCGCGCGTCGGGATTGAGCAGCAGGACGAACTCCCCCCGCGCGAGGGCGAGGGCGCGGTTGTGGCCGCCGGTGTATCCGTGGTTCCGCTCGAGGCGGACGATCCGCGCCGCGTCGCCGAAGCGGCGCGCCAGCGCGTTCGGCGTGTCGTCGGTCGAGGCGTTGTCCACGACGATCGTCTCGACCGGCGCGCCCTCCTGGGCGAGCGCCGAGCGCACGGCCTCCTCCGCGACGTCGCGGGAGTTCCACGTCAGGACGACGATGCTGACGAGAGGATCGGGCATCAGTTCAGCTTCAAGGATCGGAGTCTCTGGAGTTCGTCCGGCTCGAGCCGCAGCAGCGTCGCCTCGAGCGGGCTCGCCGGCTTGTAGCCGTCCCATTGCCGCGCCCGCCGCGCCAGTTCCGCGAACTGCGCCCGGGCCTCCTCGATTTTGCCCCCCTCGGCGAGAAGGCGCAGCAGGTCGAGCCGCGCGCCGAGGTAGTTCGGCTCGAGATCGAGCGCGGCGCGGACGTCCCGCTCCGCCGCCGCGGCGTCGCCGAGGCTCGCGGCCAGGCGTCCGCGCCCCCGTCTGAGCGGCGCGCTCGTCGGCCGCGCGGCGATCGCCGCGTCCCACGCCGCGCGCGCCGCCGCGCAGGTCGAGCGCTCGGCGAGCGGACCGCGGCAGAGCGCGTCCTCGAACGTCGCGCGCTCCTCGAGGAACGCCGTTCCGCCGCGCGCCGCTTCGCCGGCCCGCTCGATCCCTTCGGCCGCGGCGGCCAGACGCCGCTGCGCCGGCCCGGAGGCCCCGCGCGCGACCGCGATGTGCGCGACGACGCGCGCCGGATCGAGCGCCGCGGCGAGATCGGGCCGCCCTCCCCGCTGCGCGAAGTCGGCCCCCCACGGCGCCGCCTCGCCCGCGAGCAGCGCGACGACCGCCGCGACCGCGACGACGCAGCGCGAGGCGACGCCGAGCCGCAGCGCCCGCGCCCCCGCGCGTCCGCCGAGCGCGCCGAGCAGCGCGGCCGACGCGATCGCGACGGCCGGACGCGCGGCGAAGAGGTCGTCCACCAGCGCGTGCGCGCCGAACGCCGCGAGCGCCGCCAGCGCGCCCGCCTCGGCGCCCCAGTCCTCGCCGCGCGAGCGGACGGCGCGCGCCGCCCGCGCGACGCACCAGGCGAGCCCCGCGAGCAGCAGGATCCCGCCGACGACGCCGAGATCGACGAACGGGGCGAGGAGGTCGCTGTGCGGCCCGAGGAACTGCTTCGCGTACTCCGCCGGCCCCTGCGGATCGCGGAAGGCGTAGCCGCGCGCCACGGCGGGGAACCCGCCCGGCCCGACGCCGAAGATCGGCCGGTCGCCGATCGCGGCGAGCGCCGCGCGCCAGATGCCGACGCGGCTGTACGGGAACGGCACGCCGTTCATGAAACGCCAGGCCAAGGCGCCGCCCCCGGCGGCGAGCCCCAACCCGACGAGGCCCCCGACGACCAATCGCTGCCTGCCGCGCGCGGCGACGAAGGCGAGAACCAGCCCTCCGGCGGCGAGCGCGAGCAGCGAGGCGCGCGCCGCGCCGAGCAGCCCCACGACGCAGAGCGCGCCGGCCGCCAGTCCCCAGCGGAAGCGCCATTTCCGGTCTTCGCCCAGCGCGTAGCCGCCGACGGCGAGTCCGGCGGCGACGAGGTAGGTCCCGATGTGGCCCGGATGAAGGAAGTCCCCCGCCGGACGGAGCGGGTCGGCGCGCAGCGGCACCTCGGCGTTGGCGAGATCGAAGCCGAGGAGGATCGCGCCGCGCTGCACCATCCAGAGCGCGCCGGCGAGCGCCGCCGAGGCGACGAAGACCCACAGCACGACCTGCGTCCACGAATCGTCGCCGCGCGCGACCTGCCACGAGAGGACGAGCACGGTCAAGGCGCCGACCAGGCCGAGAAGGCCGTCGCGCGCCATGCCGAGGTCGGGCGCGGCGAGCGTCGCCAACGCGGCCCAGAGCACGGCGGGAAGCAGCGCGACGATCGGGAGGAGCGGCAGCGAAACCTCCGGCCGCTCTTCGTCCGGCGCGCGCCGCGGCCACAGCAGCGCGAGGAGGCCGACGACGACGAGGATCTGCCGCCCGAGCCGCGCGCCGGGAAGCGCGCCCCCCTCGCCCCAGACCACCGCGAGCAGGACGAACGCCAAGGCGAGCATCGTCGCCGAGGCGGCGCCCGGGCGGAACCAGCGCTGCACGAGCGTCGCCGCCAGCAGCGCCTGCAGCCCGAGCAGCAGCAGGTCCCAAAGCTCCCAGTCTTCGTTCGTCGCCGGCGTCGGAACGCCTCCGTACTCCAAGGGGCGCGAGCCGAGCCCCGCGGCGGCCAGCGAACTCTCCAACGCCGACGCCTGCGCGGCGAGCGCGCCGTCCGCCGGATGGCGCGCCGCGGCGAGCCGCAGATCGACGAGCGCCGGCCCCGGCTCGCCCGCGGCCAGCTCGGCGTCGGCCGCGAGATGGAACCCCGCGGGCGAGTAAGGGTCGAAGCGCTTCAGACGCGCCGCGACGTCCGCGGCCGCGGCCGCCGCCGTCCCGCCCGCCTTCGGCGCGGCGGCGAGCAGAAGTCGCCCGGCGTCGAGCTGCAGCGCGGGGGACGCCAACGGAGAGCGGGCCGCCGTCAGCGCGTCGCGCGCCGCGCCGGCCGCGTCTCCGGCGACGAAGGCCGCGTCGGCGCGGTCGAGGGCACGGCGCGCGCGCGCCTCGAGCGCGTACCACGCGCCTCCGGCCGCGATCAGCGCCGCGAGCCCGCCGACCGCCGCGACGCGGACGACCCGCCGCGCCTTGGCGTTCCACGCGTCGTCCGGCGAAGACGACGACGCCGTCTCCCGCCGCCCGGCGGTCGGTCCGTCGTCGCCGAAGGCGATCCCCGCCAAGGCGGCGGCGGCCCACGAAACGCCCGGAAGGAAGAGCGTGAAGTCGAAGAGGTTGTGGGCGACGAAGGCGACGACCGCCGCCGCCGCGAACCGCCGCTCCTGGTCGGCCAGCGCGCGCCGGCGCCGCCAAGCCCACCACGCCCCCGCCGCGAGCGCGGCCGCCGCGGGCAGGCCGCCCTCGACCGCCAACTGCAGCCAGGCGTTGTGGGCGTAGACGGTCGGCAGATCGTCCGGCCGCGCCACGTTCGGATAGACGGCGCCGAACCCGCCGAGCCCGAGTCCGGTCACGGGGCGCTCCCGCGCCGCGACGACGGCGCCGCGCCAGTTTCCCGCCCGCAGACGCAGCGGATTGCGCGGATTCGAGAGGCCAAGATCGTGCATCGGGCGCGCGGCCAGCACGCCGGCGAACAGCGCGGCGACGGCGACGAGCGCGACGATCCACGCCGCGCGGCGCCGGCGCAGCGTCGAGAAGGCGAGCAGCGCGAGCAGTCCCGCGGCGCCGCCCAGCAGCGCGCCGAACGAACCGGTCAGGGCCAGCGCCGAGGCGAGCAGGACGGCCGCCGCCGCGACGAGCCACTTCCGCGAAGCGCCGCGCCACAGCAGGCCGCACGCGGCCAGCGCGAGGACGAGCAGTCCGCCGAGCGCCGCGGGGAGCGTCTCCGTGCCGAACGGCCGCTGGTCGGCGAGGCGCGCCACGACGTCGGCGGGCGCCCCCGCCGCCGCGGCCGCGGCGGCCATGCGGCGCAGCAGGAAGAGCCGCTGCGCGACGCCGAGCGCCGCCTGCGCCGCGCCGACGAGGCTCCACGCCAGCGCCCTTCGCTCGCGGGGCGCGAAGCGCCGCGCGCAGAGAAAGACGGCGACGAGCGGCAGCGCTCCCGCGGCGACGGCCAGCGTGCGCAGCGGGGCGAGCGAGACGGCGGCGTTGAAGGCGAGGGCGGAGAGGGCGACGCCGACCGCGACGAAGGACGAGCCGAGGCGCAGCGCCGCGAGCGCCGCGAGGACGCAGGCGAGCGCGCCGGCCTCGGGATACGCCTCCGGCGGAAACGCCGACGCCAGCGCCGCGGCGACGATCGCCGCCGCCGCTTCCAGGCGGACTCCGCTCCTCGCCTCCGCCGCTCCCATCATCTCGATCCTTCGGCCGCCGCGCCGCCCGCGGCGCTCGGTCCGCGCGGCGGAACGCCCGCGTCCCGCGCCGTCCCCGACGGGGCGCCGGGCGCGGGCGTCGGCGTCGCCGGCGCCAGATCGTACGCCGTCACGTAGAACCACCGCTCTCCGCCGGGGAAGAGCCACTCGAAGCGGCACGACGAAAAGAGCTTCCCTTCGAGATCGCCGAAGCGGGCCTCCGGCGTGCCGGGAATCGGCGAGACCGCGACGTGGACCTTCGGCCGCCGCCGCGCGGCGTACTCCCACTCGCGGCCGGCGCGGCGGAACGGCACGATCGCCGGCGTCGCCAGGCCGTTGAGGTCGAGCACGGGCCGGTCGGTGACCCAGCCCATCAGCCCGATGTCGTGCAGCGCGATCAGGTCTCCCGGCGCCGTGCGCCGCGCGACCTCGGCGGCGAGCGGCGCGACGCACTGGTCCATCGAGCGGGCGTAGGCGCGGGTCCGCGGCGCAACGACCGTCGCCGCGAAGACCGCCTCGAACGCCAGCGCGGCGAGGCACGCGCCGACGGCCACGGCGCGCCGCCGCGGCGCCGCCGCACCCGCCGCGCGGGCGATCGCCGCCGCGCCGAACGGAACGACGGCGGCGACGAGCGGCGCGACGTAGCGCGTGTAGACGACCACGCCGTAGAGGGCGTAGATGCCGGCCAGCCCCGCGGCGAACAGCAGCGCCGCGCGTCCGGACGCGGCGTCGTCGTCGGCCCCGCGCGCGCGGCGCAGCGCCTCCCACAGCCCCGCCGCGATGAACAGCGCCTGCGTCGAGCCGAGCACCGCGCCGGTGCGCGCGAGCGAGGCGACGATCCCGGCGAGGCTCTCCCCCGGCCCCTTGGCGATGGCGGTGGACGGAACGGGCGAGCCCCAAACGGCGAGCGAGAAGGCGAGCCACGCCGCGCCGAAGACCGCCGTCGGCGCGACGAGCGACGCGGCGCGGCGCAGCGTCCGTCCGCGGCGCGTCGTCCACTCCGCGAGCAGGACGGCGCACGGCAGAACGGCGAGCTCGGGCCGCGCCAACGGCGCGAGCGCCAAGAGCGCCCCGGAGCCCCACGCCGCGCGTTTCGACGTTCCGGCGTCGAGCCGCAGCGCCAAGCCCCACGCCGCGAGCGCGGCGGCGAGCCCCGCCTCCATCCCGCTCCACGACCAGCGGACGATCCACGGATCGAGCGCCAGCGCCGCGAACGCGATCCAGCGGGCCCGCTCCCCGCCCAGACGCCGCGCGAGCTCCATCCCGCCGCCGAGGGCGGCGAGCCAGGCGAGGGCGGAGAGCACTTGCGCCGCGGCCGGAGAGAGTAGCCCGACCTTCCCCCGCCCGAGCAGCGAGAAGAACCAGATCGGCGAGCTGGCGACGTTGACCGCCTCGCCCGCGTTGAAGCCCCATCCGCGCCCCTCGAGAACGTTGCGGGCCATGCGGAGGTAGATGTAGAGATCGTCGGTGCGGAAGACGCCGCACAGCAGCCACGCCGCCGCGAGCGCGGCCGGCGGCAGGAGCCACGGCGCGAGCCGCCGGACGGCGGTGGCGTTCCCGTTCATGGCGGAGATTGTGCGCCAGATCGCCGCGCCGCGGCGAGGGATCGTCGAGCCGCCGAGCGCTTCGCCGGGTGCGTCAGCGATCGGGGCTGGCGGTGAAGACGCCGTCCACGTAGACGATGTCGTTCTCGTAGTGATCGCGGCTCGCGCGCGAGATGTCGGCCGGCCCCATCGCGCCGTCGTTGCCGTAGCTGCGCAGCGTGTAGTCGTGCTGGTCGGTGCTGTAGACCAGATCGTGCCGCCACGCGTCCTGGACGTCCGCAACTTGGATCGCCCCTCCGCTGAGCGCGGTCTTCAGCGTGGCGCCGGCGCTCCCGTCCTGCGGCATGTAGGAGTAGTCCATCTGGTAGGCGTGGATCGCCGAACCGACGGTGCGCATCGTCGCCATCGTCTTCGTCTGCCGGGAGCGGTCGAGCGCCCCCCGCAGGTTCACCACCGCGATCGCGGCCAGGATGCCGATGATCGCCACGACGATCAGCAGCTCGACGAGGGTGAAGCCGTCCTCGCGTCGCCGGGCATGGAACGATTTCATCGCCGACCTCCCCTGCCGTCCGGATACAACACGGGCCGGGGACGGCGCCCGGAAGGCGCCGCGAGCCCCGGCCCGCGATGAATCGTTACTTCTGGACGCCTTCCGGCCACTGCACGAACTGCCCGCCGGAGAAGATGATCGACGCGGTGAACGCTTGCGTCGCACCGGTCGCAGTCGACGGTTCGCTGGAAGCGGCCTGCCCCCCCTTGCCGGTGGACCAGATCGTGTAGAGGGAGCCGTCGGCCGAGACGTAGCCCATCGGCTTCGCCCAGCCGTCCTTGACGGGCAGGTTCTTCATGTAGACCGGGGTCAACATGCCGGCCATCTGGCCCGTGCCGGTGTCGTCGCTGAGGGCCACGGCGGTGTGCTGCGGGTACTTGTTGTTGTCCACGGCGTAGGCCTCGACGGCCGTGCCGATGGAGCGCATGTCGGCCATCGTCCGCTTCTGCTTGCCGCGGTCGATCGCGTTGAGCAGGTTCGGAATCGCGATGGCGGCGATGATGCCGATGATCGCCACGACGATCAGCAGCTCGATCAGGGTGAAACCACGATTCTTCTTCATGTCGCGTCACCTCCCAGGAAGGTTCCCGGCGCTTCTTTTAGCAAACCTGCTGCCACCGCCCCGGAGGCGCCGCGACCCGCGGCGATGGCCGTTGTTGGGCGATATTTCCCCGTTTCGGCGACGGCCCGCCCGCGCGGGGGGCCGCAATTTGTCCCTGCCGTCCCGTCGCGGTGACATTTTGCGTCACCGCCCCCTCGGGATCGGCGTCCGGTTCAAGTTTCGTCCTCGTCGCCGCCCTCGTCACCACTTTTCCCGGCAAGGCCGAACTTTTTCGCGAAGTACCGGAACGACCGGAACGTCATGCCGAGGCGTTCGGCCGCCCGCTTCTGGACGCCGCCGCTCGCGGCGAGGGCCGCCGCCATCAGCGTCCGCCGTTCGGCGTCCAAGTGCGCTTCGAGGTCGAAGCCGTCGGGGAGCGCCCCGTCCTCGAGCCGCCGCTCCCCGCCGTCGAGCAGTTCCGGCGGCAGCGTCTCGACGCCGAGGTGGTCCCCCGCGGCGAGCGCCACGGCGCGCTCGAGCACGTTCTCCAGCTCCCGCACGTTGCCGGGCCAGGAGTGGCGCGCCAGCGCGGCGACGAAGCCCGGCGTCGTCCCGGAAATCCTCCGCCCCATCCGCTCCGCGGCGCGCGCGACGAGCGACTCGACGAGGTCCGGCAGGTCGTCCATCCGCTCGCGGAGCGACGGCAGGTGGACGCGGATCACGTTGATCCGGTAGTAGAGGTCGCCGCGGAAGCGTCCGTCCGCGACCAAGGACTCGAGGTCCTGGTGGGTCGCGGCGACGATCCGCACGTCCACCGGGATCTCCTCCGCGCCGCCGACCCGCCGGATCCGCCGCTCCTGCAGCACCCGCAGCAGCTTGGCCTGCATCGCGGCCGGCATGTCGCCGATCTCGTCGAGCAGCAGCGTGCCTCCCGCCGCCGATTCGACGAGGCCGGCGCGCGAGCGGTCCGCCCCGGTGAAGGCGCCGCGCACGTGGCCGAACAGCTCGGACTCCAGCAGGTCGGGCGGGATCGCCGCGCAGTTGATCGAGACGAGCGGCTTCTCGGCGCGGCGCGAGGCGCGGTGCAGCGCGCGGGCGGCGATCTCCTTCCCCGATCCCGACTCGCCGGTGAAGAGGACCGTGGCGTCGGTCGGCGCGACCCGCTCGATCAGCTCGCGCACCGCGCGGATCGCCGGCGAGTGGCCGGCGAGGTCGGACGAGACGGCGAGGCGCGCCTTGAGCCGCCGGTTCTCCAGCGAGAGGTCGTGCATGCCGAGCGCGCGCCGGACGTGCAGCCCCATCTCCTCGATGTCGAACGGCTTCTCGAGATAGTTCACGGCGCCGTGGCGCATCGCCTCGATCGCCGATTCTTTCGTGCCGTAGGCGGTGACGACGATCGACGGCGTGTCCGGAGCGATCTCCGCCGCGCGGCGCAGCAGCTCGACGCCGTCGATTCCCGGCATCGCCAAGTCGGTCAGCAGCAGGTCCACCGGCTCGGCGGCGAGCGTTTCGAGCGCGGCCTCGCCCGAGGCGGCGGCGAGCACGCGGTGCCCGTCGGCCTCGAGCGCGGCGGCGAGCATCTCGCGGATGCCCCGCTCGTCGTCCACGACCAAGACGACCGCCATCGTCAGCTCTCCGCCTCCGCTCCGCGCGCGTCCCGCTTCCCCTCGTCGCGCGGCGCCGCCGGAACGATAAACCGAACCTCCGTGCCGTGCCCGAGGCGCGAGACGACCTGCACCTTGCCGCCGTGCTCCTCGGCGATGCGGTAGACGATCGCCGCGCCGAGCCCCGCGCCCTCGCGGAAGCGGCCGTGGAACGGCTGGAAGAGGCGCGCCAGCGTCTCCTCGTCCATCCCCGGCCCCTCGTCGCGGAAGGCGAGCTGGACGTGGTCCCCGCCGTACCCCGCGACCTCGATCGTCAGCGTCCCGCCGTCCGGCATCGCCTTGAGCGCGTTGCCGGCGAGGTTCCAGTAGACCTGCCGCAGCCGGTCCGGATCGGCGAGCGCCTCGCGCCGCCCCGGCCCGTCCACGACGACGATGTTCTGCCCGCGCTTGATCTCCGGGCTCTTCCGCAGCAGCCGCGACATCTCCTCGACCAGCGCCAGCGGATCGCACGCGCGCGGCCGGAACGGCCCGGGGCGCGCGAACTCGAGGAAGTCGCGGATGATCCGGTTGAGGCGCTCCGTCTCGCGCAGCGCGACGTCGGCGAGGTTCCGCCGGTCTTCGGCCGCCCCCTTGGCGAGCATCTGCACGCAGCCGCTGATCGCGGCCAGCGGGTTGCGCAGCTCGTGGGCGATCCCCGCGGCCATCTCGCCGAGCGCGGCCATCCGCTCGCGCGTGCGGACCTGCGCCTCGAGCGAGGCGATCTCGCTCAGGTCCTGAAAGACGATCAGCCAGCCCGACTCGTCCGGCGCCTCGGCGCGCAGCGACGCCGCGGCGAAGCCGAGGAGCAGCTCCTCCCCCGTGCCCGGACGCCGCCACGGCCGCTCGAAGCGCGCCTTCTTGCCGGCGCGCTCCATCGCCCGGGCCTCCTCGAGGAAGCCCGGCGGCAGGCCGAGGAGCTCCGCCGCGGAGCGCCCGAGGACGTCCGCGGCGGGACACCGCAGGATCTCGAGGCCGGCGCGGTTGACGAACGCCGTCCGTCCCTGCGGATCGGTGGTCAAAAGGCCGGTGTTGATCGAGGCGACGATCTGCTCGTGGCGCGCCGTCAGGTCGGCCAGCGTCCCGCGCTGCCGCTCGATCTCGTCGCTCGCGCTCCGCAGGCGGTCGGCGAGCGCGCCGCCGAGCGCGCCGAGCAGCACGAGCCCGATCAAGTGCGAGACGACGGCGTAGATCACGCGCCCCGGCGGAAGGTCCGCGGACGGCAGCCGCAGCACGTCCCGGAGCACGATCAGGCCGTAGAGGCACCAGACGCCCCCCGCGGCGAACGCGCCGCCGCGCAGCCCCCAGACCGCCGCCGCGACCATCACCGGCAGCGCGAAGAGGAACGAGAGGGGCGAGAGGGCCCCGCCGCTCGCCACGACGAAGCCGGCGATGAGCAGCGCGTCCCCGGCGATGTTGACGGCGGGAAGCCACGGGCGGTCGCCGAAGAAGCGGTCGAGGGCGGCGTAGACCGCGACCGCCGCGTAGACCGCCGCGGCGAGGAAGTAGAGCCGCCGCAGCGGCCGCTCCGGCATGAAGAGGAGCTCGATCATGAACGCCGCCACGAGCAGCGTCGTGACGGCGACGATCCGGCCCCAGTTCAGGTACCGCAGGCGGCGAAGGACGCTCATCGGAGGCGCGGCGGGAGGGCGGGCCGCGCGGCCCGCCCCCCGCCGAGGAGACTCAGCCGATCTTGCTGATCAGCGAGAACATCGGCATGTACATCGCGATGACGATGCCGCCGATGACGACGCCGAGGAAGAGGATGATCAGCGGCTCGAGGAGCGAGAGCAGGTTCTGCGTCGCCTCGTCCACTTCGTCCTCGTAGAAGTCGGCGATCTTGGAGAGCATCGTGTCCATCGCGCCCGTCTGCTCGCCGACCTGGACCATCTGCACGACCATCGACGGGAAGACGCCCGACTTGGCCAGCGGCTCGCTGATCGTCTTTCCCTGCTCGACCTCCTTGCGGACGTTCTGGATCGCCTCCTGCACGACGGCGTTGCCGGCGGTGCGGGCGGTGATGTCGAGCCCGTCGAGGATCGGCACGCCCGAGCTGGTCAGCGTGCCCAGCGTGCGGCAGAAGCGCGCGACGGCGATCTTGCGCAGCAGCGTCCCGATGACCGGGAACTTGAGCATGAAGGCGTCGAGCGTCCGCCGCCCCTGCGGCGTCTGGTAGTACTGCCGCACGAGCACGACCGCGGCGACGATCACGCCGAGCACCAGCCACCACCAGCTGCGGAGGAAGTTGGACAGGTTCACGACGATCTGCGTCGGCAGCGGCAGCTGGGCGCCGAGGCCGGCGAACAGGTCGGCGAAGACCGGGATGACGAACGTCAGGATGACCCAGACGACGACGCAGGCGATGACGATGACCGAGACCGGGTAGACCAACGCGCCGCGGACCGCCGCCTTGAGCTTCACCGCCTTCTCGATGTAGGTCGAGAGGCGCTGCAGGATCGTGTCGAGGATGCCGCCGGCCTCGCCGGCGGCGACCATGTTGGCGTAGAGGTCGTCGAAGACCTTCGGGTGCTTGCGCATCGCGTCGGCGAGCGTGGACCCCGACTCGACGTCCTGGCGCACGTCGGTGAGGACGGCCGCGAAGACCTTGTTCGACTGCTGGCCGGCGAGGATCTCGAGGCACTGCACCAGCGGCAGGCCGGCGTCGATCATCACCGAGAACTGACGCGTGAAGACGGCGATGTCCTTGCTGCCGACCGACCCGCGCAGCTTCGGCAGCGCCAGTTCCTTGCCCCGCTCGGCGACGGTCGCCTGCGTCACGCCTTGGCGGCGCAGGGCGGCGATCGCCTCCGCGCGGCTGGACGCCTGCATCGTCCCCTCGCGCATCTCGCCGGTGCGGGTCTTTCCTTTCCACGCGTAGGTCGGCATCTTCCGCTCCCTCCCGGCGCGGCGGCGCGCCGAGGGCTTTACGGCCGTTTCAGCGGCGGGCGCCGGGGCCCGCCGCCGGCGGCGCGACGGGGGCTCCGAGCGTGCCCACGCCGCGGTTGATCATCTCCTGCAGCTCATCGGCGTTGTGCGAGACCGCCAGCGCGGTCTGCAGCGTGATGAGGCGGCGGAAGTAGAGCGTGGCCAGCGATTGGTTGAAGGTCTGCATCCCGAACTTCGACTGCCCGGACTGCATCATCGCGTAGATCTGGTGGACCTTGTCCTCGCGGATCAGGTTCCGGATGGCCGTGTTGGGGATCAGGATCTCCATCGCCAGCGTGCGCCCGTGCCCGCTGGACCGCGGCAGCAGCGCCTGGCAGAGGATTCCCTCCAAGGTCAGCGAGAGCTGCGAGCGGACCTGCGGCTGCTGGTTCGGCGGGAAGACGTCGATGATGCGGTTGATCGTCTGCGCGGCCGAGTTGGTGTGCAGCGTGGCGAACGTCAGGTGGCCCGTCTCGGCCACCCGCAGCGCGCACTCGATCGTCTCGAGGTCGCGCATTTCGCCGATCAGCACGATGTCCGGGTCCTGCCGCAGCACCGAGCGCAGCGCCGCGGGGAAGGAGCGCGTGTCGGTCCCGATCTCCCGCTGGTTGACGAGGCAGCGCTTGTGGGAGTGCAGGTACTCGATCGGGTCCTCGATCGTCACGATGTGCGACTGCCGCTCGCGGTTGATCTTGTCGATCATCGCGGCGAGCGTCGTGCTCTTGCCCGAGCCGGTCGGCCCCGTGACGAGCACCAGGCCGCGCGGCCGCTCGGCGAGCTGGGAGACGGTCTCGGGCAGCCCGAGCTCCTGGAACGACTTGATCTCCCAGGGGATCGTGCGGAAGGCGGCGCCGACGGCGCCCCGCTGGTTGAAGACGTTGGCGCGGAAGCGCGCCAGCCCCTTGATGCCGAACGAGAAGTCGAGCTCGAGGTTCTCCTCGAAGCGGTGCTTCTGCTGGTCGGTCATCACCGAGTAGCAGAGGGCCTTCGTCTCCGCCGCGCCGAGCGGCGGCAACTGCAGCGGGACGAGCTCGCCGTCGATGCGGATCTGCGGCGGCGAGTTGGTGGTGATGTGCAGGTCGGTCGCTCCCTGCTCGACCATCGTCTTCAGCAACTGCTGCAGCGTGACCGTCACTTCCCGCCTCCCCGCGTCGAGCTCAGAGAACCGTCTCGCGCACGACTTCGTCGATCGTCGTCACGCCGTCCGCGATCTTGGTCAGTCCCGAATGGCGCAGCGAGATCATCCCCTCCTCGATCGCCCGCCGCTTCAGTTCCAGCGCCGAGCAGCCGGTGAGGATCATCTCGCGGATCTCGTCGCTGATCTCCAGCACCTCGAAGAGGCCGACGCGCCCCTTGTAGCCCGTGTTGTTGCAGGTCGGGCAGCCGCGTCCCTTGAAGACCTTCGCCGTCTCCGCCTCCTCGGGGGTGAAGCCGATGTCCACGAGGGCGCGCGGCGGAACGGGCATCTCCTGCTTGCAGTCGCGGCAGACGCGCCGCACGAGCCGCTGAGCGCAGATCAGGTTCACCGACGTCGCGACGAGGAACGGCTCGATGCCCATGTTCATCAGTCGGTTGATCGTCGAGGGGGCGTCGTTGGTGTGCAGCGTCGAAAGGACCAAGTGGCCGGTGAGCGCCGCCTTGACGGCGATTTCCGCGGTCTCGAAGTCGCGGATTTCGCCGATCAGGATGATGTTCGGGTCCTGGCGCAGGAAGGCGCGCAGCGCCTCGGCGAAGGTCAGCCCGATCGCCTCCTTCGTCTGCACCTGGTTGATCCCGTGGAGGTTGAACTCCACCGGGTCCTCGGCGGTCATGATGTTCGTCTCGGGCGTGTTGACCCGTCCGATGGCCGAGTAGAGGGTGTTCGTCTTGCCCGACCCGGTCGGGCCGGTGACGAGGACCATCCCCCACGGCTTCAGGATCGCCTTGGTGAACTTCTCGAGCGATTCCGACTCGAAGCCGAGCTTCGTCAGGTCGAGCGCCAGGTTCTCCCGGTCGAGGAGCCGCAGCACGACCTTCTCGCCGAACAGCACCGGCACGGTCGAGACGCGGTAGTCCATCTCGCGCGTCCGGCCGTCGAGCCGCATCTTGATCTTGATCCGGCCGTCCTGCGGCAGCCGCCGCTCCGCGATGTCGAGCTTGGCCAGGATCTTCAGGCGGCTGATGATCGCGTCGCGCAGCTTCATCGGCGGCTTCATGTACTCGTAGAGCACGCCGTCGACGCGCAGCCGCACGCGGAAGTCCTTCTCGTAGCTCTCGACGTGGATGTCCGACGCGCCGCGCTGGATCGCGTCCACGAGGATCTTGTTGACGACGCGCACGACCGGCGCGTCCTCCGACTGCACCTCGAGGTTGCCGGCGTCGATCTCGTCCTCGTCCGACATCAGCTCGAGGTCTTCGGCCGCCGCGCCCCCCTCCGCGTCCGCCGCCGCGGCCTCCGCCGCCATCTCCGCCCCGAAGAGCTCCATCCGCCGCTCTTCGTACGACTTGGCGATCGCCTCGCGCAGCGCGAACTCGCTGGCGAGGACCGGCTCGACCTCGCAGCCGGTGCGGAAGCGGATGTCGTCGAGCGCCACGACGTTCGTCGGATCGGACATCGCGAGGGTCAGGACGTTCCCCGCCTTGTGGACCGGGAAGACCTGATAGCGCGAGGCGAGCTGCTCGGGAATCTGCGCCAGCAGTTCGCGGTCCACGTGCGGGTAGAGGGAGCGCAGGTCGATCGCCGGGATGCCGTACTGCTCGGAGAGCATCTGCACGAGGTCTTCCTCGGTGACGCTCCCCTGGCTGACGAGGTGGAAGCCGACCTTCCCCCCCTCCGCCTTCTGCCGTTCGAGGGCCTGGCGCAACGCCTCCGGCGTGACCAGCCCCTCCTCCAGCAGCAGATCGCCGATTCGCTCCGACATCGTCTCCCGCCTCGGCCGCGACCCACGGCCTTCCGCCGTCAAACGTGGCGGCCCGCCCCCGTTCGGTCAAGGCCGCCGTCCGGACCGTTCCGGTCGCCGACGGTCCGCGGACTCATTGTGTCACAGACCGCGCGCGGCGCGTCAGGCCAGCGCCTCCACGATCCGTCCGGCCGTGATCCGCGCCGCGAAGCGCGCCCGGCCGATCCATTCCTCGAGCGGGATGCGCAGGATCAGGAACAGGTCCAGAACGGCGATCCGCCGCACGACGAGCGTGCCGCGCTCGGCCGCCAGCACCCATTCCGCCGGCCGCCCGAGACGTCCCGCGCCGGCGACGCGGCCCATGACGAGCGCCGCGGCCATCGTCTCGACGGCGAGTTCCTCCGGGTCGGGACCGCCCGCGGCGGCGATGAACCGCTCGACGAGCATCCCCTGGCCGTCCACAAGAAGCGCCTCGCCGACGCCGGGGCAAACCCGCGCGACGTCGGCGAGGACGTCCTTCAAGGGAGGCTTGGCGGCCGCGGCGCCCATCGTCCGTTCCGGCGGAGTCAGGACGCGCGGCGCGCCGCGGCGCGGAGGCCGGTCACTTCCGTTTCGTCTGCGCGGCCAGGGAGCTCGAGCAGCTGCTGGCCACGGCGTAGTTCACCTTGTTGACCGAGTCGGGGACCGAGACGGTGACCACGTTCCCCGAGGCGTCCCGGCCGTGGAACGTCAGGCGGATCTGTCCCTGCAGCGGGGGATTCTCGCTGAGCAGGTTGAAGTAGTTCGCCACGTCCGCGGCGGTGAGGACGCTCACCGAGCCGTTGCCGGTCCCCTTGACCGGGATCGTCGCGTTGAACGCCTTCGTCACGCTGGCCGGCTGGCCGACGCCCGGCGGGTCGAACGCGATGTCCACCGACGAGAGCAGCACGTCGTTGAAGGCCGAGGTGTCGGCCGAGCCGACGATCCGCGACTGGAAGTTGAACGTCATCGGCACGTTGGTGAACGTGACGTGCCCCTCGGTGTCCGTCGTGCCGTCGCCGTCGATGCAGGCCTCGGACGGGGAGGACCCGACGAACGAGATCTCGTTCCGGGAGTCGTTCGGGCCGCCGGAGCTGCTGTTGCAGGCGCCGAAGGCGGCCACGGCCGCCAACGCCAAGATCAAAGCGGAAATCCGCCAAGCACTCATGTTCCGTTTCCCTCCGTTCGTCAGGAAGCCTTGACGATTCGCGGGGTGATGAAGATCAGCAGTTCGCGGTTGCGCGTCGAAACGCTGGTCGAGCGGAAGAGCCAGCCGAGCCCGGGGAGCTTGCTGAAGAACGGCACGCCGGAGACCGTGCGGCCTTCGTTGACCGTGAAGATGCCGCCGATCACGGTGGTTCCGCCGTCGGGAATCAGCAGCTTCGTCGTCGCGCGCTGGGTGTTGATCGACGGGAGCTTGTCGATCCCGGAGGTGTTGACGAAGTCGGGGGAGTCGTTCGCCACTTCGAGGTCCAGCACGATCGTCCCCTCGGCGGTGATCTGCGGGGTCACCCGCAGGCGCAGCGACGCGGAGACGAACTGGGTCTGGATTTCGGTGGCGGTGGACTTGCTGACCGGGAAGCGGACGCCTTGCTCGATCTCCGCCGTCTCGTTGTTCTGGGCGGCGATCTTCGGCGCCGAGAGCCGCTTGGCGTAGCCGTCGGTCTCGAGGGCGTCCAGCGTCAGGTCCAAGGTGAACGAGTCGAGCACGTTGCCGAAGGAAAGCGTGAGGGCGTTCGCGCTCGCGTTCTTGGGCAGGTTCAGTTCGTAGTCCACCGAGGCGCGGTTCGGGAACTGCAGGTTCGTCCCCGTGCCGAGCGCCGGATCGGCCTTCGCCTTGAAGCCCCACTTGATCCCCATTTCGTTGACGAGGTCGCGCGACACTTCGACGATGCGCGCCTCGATCATCACCTGCGGGGTCTCGGCGTCGAGCGTCGTCAGCAGCTTGTCGATCGCCTCCACCCGCTCGGGGATGTCGCGGAGGATCACGGTGTTGGTGCGCTGGTCGACGATGACCTTCCCCTTGGGGGAGAGGATCGCCTCGCGGATCACGCGTTCGACGTCCTGCGCCTTGGCGTAGGAGAGGGTGCGCGTGATCGTCACCGGATTGACCTCGAGTTCCTTCGCCTCGAGCATCGCCCGCTTGGCCGCCGCTTCCTGGGCCAGCTTGATCACCGGGGCGATGCGGATGACGTTCCCCTCGAGGACCATCTCGAGGCCGTTGTTCTGCAGGATGATGTCGAGGGCCTGGTCCCACGGGACCTCGTCCACGACGATCGTCACCGTCCCGCCGACGGATGGGTCGAGCACGAAGTTCAGGCCGGAGAGCTCGTGGAACAGGCCGAAGACCTGGCGGATGTCGGCGTCCACGAGGTTCAGGCTGATCAGGCGCCCCGTGAAGACGCGGCGGCGGTCCTGGATCGTCTTCGTCTCGGTGTCCGGCAGCGGCGCGGCCGCCGCGGCGGCGGCCTCGGCCTTCGGCGCGGGAACGGGCGCCGGGGCCGGCGCCGGCTTTTCGGGCGCGGGCGTCGGCTTCGGCGGCGCCGGGGCGCTCGCCGCGGGCGCGGCGAAGCCGGTGCCGGCGAGCGGGCGCGGTTCGAACGGGTTCGCCTCGGCCTTCGGCGTCGGCTTCGGCGCCGGGGCGGCGGCCGGCGCCGGCTTCGGCGCGGGCTCCGCCTTCGGGGCCGGTTCCGCCTTCGGAGCCGCGGCGGCCTTGGCGGCCTTCGCGGTCTTGGCGGCCTTCGGCGCGGGCTCGGCCTTGGGCGCAGGAGCGGCCTTCGGCGCAGGAGCGGCCTTCGGCGCGGGCTCGGCCTTCGGCGCCGGAGCGACCTTCGCTTCGGGCGCGGCCTTCGGCGCCGGAGCGGGCTTCGCGGCCGGCGTCGGCTTCGCTTCGGGCGCGGGCTTCGCGGCCGGGACCGGAGCGGGCGGCGCCGTCGCCGCCGGAGCGGCGGACGAGGCCGGAAGCGGACGCGGCGCGGCCGAGCCGGCGAGCCGGACGCGGAGCACGTCGCCGTCGCGGCTGACCTGATAGGCCAGCGGCCGGTCGAGATCGAGCACGACGCGGGCGACCGGCTCGGGCGAGACGCGGTACTGCGCCACGCGCACCCGAATCAGCCCTTCGCTGCCGACTTCCGCCTGCTTGCGCGCGAGATCGGCGCGCACGCCCGGCAGGTCGAACACCAGCCGGTCGGGCGCGTTGAGCTGGAAGAGCTCGTACGGCAGGCCGCCGTTGGCCCGCAGCACCAGTTCCACCGAGTCCTCCGCGCCGGGGACCACCTTGAAGTCCATCAGGCGCGAAGCCGCGCGGACGCCGTGAGGCGCCGGCTGCGATTCAAGCAGCGGGGGACGATCGTCGCCCGGCGTCTTGCCGGGAACGGCGAAGGTCGGCGCCGCCGCGCCGCAGACGAGGATCAAAGCCGCCAACCACGCAAGCGCGCGGCGACCCGGGAGGTCGTGCCTCCTCATGCCCCTTCCTCCTCGGCGGCCTCTTCCTCGCCGCCCTTGACCTGGAGTCGCTTGATGACGTCGCGATACGGCTTGATGCGCCGCGGGTCGTCCACCTGCTGGCGGAAGACGACGATGCCGCGCTTGACGTCGATCGACATCACGCGGCCGTCGTAGACGACGTCGCCGACGTGAAGCGAGTAGCCGCGGTTGTCGGTGCCGCGGAACATCGCGACGGGCGCTCCGCGGACGTCGGTGGCCACGCCGCGGAGGTCGATCTCCCCCACCCCCATGCCGGCGATCCCCTTCGGCCGCTTCCCGTCGCGCTCCTTCTGGAGCTTGACGAGCGGTTCGAACGGATCGCGCCGGCCGGCCGGATCGTAGGTGAAGTGGCGCCCGGCCAGCACCGCGTCGTTGTCCTTCTGAATCTGCTGGAGCATCTGCTCGCTCCGCTCCTGCGGAGTCTGCTGCGGGGCGGGCGGCGGCGGCGCCTGGGCGAGCGCCGCGCCCGCCGCGGCGACGGCCGCGAGCAAAGCGGAAACGGCGAGCCGCGAAATCTTCACGCCCCACCTCCCGGACCCTTCTGCGGGGCCGCCTTTTCTTCTTTGTAGATGTAGGTCTTGGCGACGAAGTCCGCCCGGATCGTGGCCTTGACCTTGCGGTCCATGTTGGGGTTGATCCGCACGTCCTCGACGTTGATGATCCGGGCGTACTTGCTGATGCGGTCGTAGAACAGGCCGAGCTGGTGGTAGTTCCCGACGACCTGCATCACGATCGGCTGCTCGCGCAGGAACTCGCGGTCGGCGAGCGGCTGCGGGTTGAAGACGATCAGGTCGAGGTTCGTCTGGTCGGCGAGGCTCTTGATCCACTTGAGCAGATCGCCCATCTCCGGTTCGGTGGGAAGGATCTGCTTGAGGTCGTCGAGCTTCCGCTCCAGCGCCGCGGTTTCCCGCTTCAGCTCTTCGAGCTTCTTGAGCGCCAGCTCGCCCTTGCGGATCTCTTCGTTCCGCTGGTCGAGCTGCTTCTGCAGTTCTTCGATCTGGCCGTACTTCTCGGAGAAGTTGAGCGGCGGCAGCTTCCACTGGGAGCCGTAGATCGCGGCCGCGGCGGCCAAGGCGAGCAGCAGCTGCGCCCAGACGGGCATGTTCTTCAGGTTCATCGCTCACCCCTTCCGCGGGGCCGCCGGGGCGGCGGGCTGCGGCGCGGCCTCGGCCGGCGCCTGGGGCGGCTTGAAGCGGCAGGTCAGGACGAAGCTGACCCCTTCCGGGGCCTTCTGCGTCACGCCCAAGGTGACGTCGCCGAAGAAAGGCGAGTCCTTGAGGTTGTTGTAGAAGTTCGACACGGCGTTGTAGGTCGTCGCCTTGCCGCGCATCGAGATCTGCCCGCCCTTCTCCTCGAGCGCCTCGAGCCAGAGGAAGTCGGGAAGCTGGCGGCTGACCATGTCGAGCAGCACGACGGGGACGTTCTGCCGCCGCTTGAGGTCGGAGATGATCTCCACGCGGTGTTCGAGCGCCGCCTTCTTGGCCTTGTACTCGTCCATCGTCTGCAGCGCCTTCTTCAGCTGCGCGATGCGGTCGTCGGCCTGGCGGATTTCGTCCCGCATGCCGTTGATGCGGTGGTCGAGCTGGTACCAGTGGACCCCGGCCGCGGCGATGCCGAGCAGCACGACGACGAAGGCGAGAATGCCGGAGGCGCCTCCCGTCGTGACCTGCGGCTTCGGCGCGGCGGCCGGCGCCTCCTGGCGCTTCTCCAGCAGGTTGACGCGGATCATCGGTCACCCACCTTCCTGAGCGCCAAGCCGACCGCGACCGCGGCGTGCGGCGCGGCGTCGGTCTGCTCGGCGTCCAGCCGCGCCGGCAGGCGGACGCGGCGGAACGGGTCGAGCCGCTCCACGCGGGCGCCGAACTGCGCCCCGAGGGCCTCGTTCAGGCCGCCCATGCGCGAGCCGCCGCCGGTGATGAAGATCGCCTCCAGCGGGTTCTCGCTGCCGGCGAACGCCTTGACGAAATCCACGGTGCGCTGGATCTCGTGGCAGAGCTCCTCGTTGACGGAGGCGAGGACTTCCTGCGCCTGCGACGACGAGACGCCTTCGATCACGTCGCCGCGCTTCGCCGCCTCCGCCTGTTCGCGGGAGAGGTTCAGCTCGCGCTGCAGCGTGTCGGTGTACTGGTTGCCGCCGATCGAGATGTCGCGCCAGAAGACGGAGACGCCGTGGTGCAGGATCGCGATGCTGGTCACCGAGGCGCCGATGTCGATCAGCGCCGCCGAACCGGGCATCTCGTCCTCGTAGTTCGCCTCGAAGCAGTTCAGCGCGGCGAACGTGCCGACGTCGACGACCGTCGGCTCCAGCCCCGCCTGGCCGATGACCGAGGTGTAGTCCTCGATCTTCTCCTTGCGCGCGGCGACGAGGATGACGTCCATGTTCCCTTCGCCGGCCAACGACGAGCCCTCGAGCACGTGGTAGTCGAGGGAGACGTCCTTGATGTCGAAGGGGATGTACTGTTCGGCCTCCCAGCGGATCTGGTCGTCCAGCTCCTGCAGCGACATCGTCGGCAGGTTGATCCGCCGGATAATCACCGAGTGGCCGGACAGCGCCGTCGCCACGCGGCGGTTGCGGATCTTGTGCTGGTTCCAGACGCGGCGCAGGGTGTCCACGACGAGGCCGGCGTCCATGATGGTGCCGTCCACGATCGCTTCCTGCGGGAGCGGTTCGATCGCCAGCGACTGCACTTCCCAGCCGCGGCCCCGGCCGAGCTCCTTCAGTTCGACGACCTTGATCGAGCTGTCGCCAATGTCCAGCCCGACGAGGTCCTTAGGCCGACCGAAAATCATTCGTCCCTCCACGCCGGTCCAAGGGCATTTCGCCCCATGCAAAAACGAAACTAAACGATTAAGGCATGCCGGGTCAAGCGGAAACGAAACTTAGGAAAAACGTTAGTTCCGCCCGCGGGCGCCCGAGGTCCGCCGACGACGTTCCCGTCCGGCGGTCGATGCGGTCGCGCGACTCCGGCCTGCGACCCCGTATTCGCCTCCCCTTCGCGGCATTCCCGCCGGACGCTCCGCGCCCCGCGGGGGGATTTCTCTCGGGCTCTTACCGTGCAATATAGGGCGCATCCGCGGCACGCTCCACGGGTTCCGTCCGCTAATTGACCGGAGGCCGCCCGCGGCGTAGAATCCCCGCGCTTTGGTCGCCCCCGGCGTCGGGGGCCCCGCTCGGAGATTTCGACCCATGGCTCAGATTTGCGATGTCTGCGGCAAGGGGCCGCAGTTCGGCAACAAGATCAGCCACGCCCACAACGTGACGAAGCGCCGCTTCAACCCGAACCTGCAGAGCGTCCGCGTGACCGACGACAAGGGGCGGACGCACCGCGCCCTCGTCTGCACGCGCTGCCTCCGCTCCGGCAAGGTCGCGAAGCGCGTTTCCTGATCCGCGCCCGCCGTCCTGCGCCAGGTCCGACCCCGCCCCGCCCTCGGGCGCGGCGGGGTTTCGTGCGTCCGTCCGCCGATCCCGCGCCATCCACTTTTCGTTGATCCCCCTTCCCGTCGAACCGTAAATTCGGGCGTCGCGCCCGCGCGGCGAGGGCGGCCGCGCCCGTCGCCGCACGGCGCAGTCCGCGGGAGGGGCGATGGACTACGTCTACGTCCTGCCGTTCGTCCTCGTCGTCTCCCTCGCCGCGCTCGCCGTCGCCTTCCTCTTCGCGCGGCAGGTCCTCGCCGCCGACCGCGGCACGCCGGAGATGCGGGCCATCGCCGCGGCGATCCAGCAGGGCGCCGAGGCGTTCATCGCGCGCCAGTACCGCACGATCGCCGTCCTCGCCCTCGCCGTCGCGGCGGTCATCTTCGCCTTCTACTTCGCCAACCGCGGCGTCCGGAACATCGCCGAGATGGGCGCGGGCGCCGCCTGGAAGGTCACGCTCTCCTTCCTCGTCGGCGCCGTCTGCTCCGCCGCCGCGGGCTACGTCGGGATGTTCGTCGCGGTCCGCGCCAACATCCGCGCCGCCGCCGCGGCCACGACCAGCCTCGACCGCGCGCTGCGCCTGGCGCTGCGCGGCGGCGCCGTCTCGGGGCTCGCCGTGGTCGCCGCGAGCCTGCTCGGCGTGGGCGGCCTCTTCTACCTCTTCGGCGGGCTCGAGGATCCGGCGCGCGTGCCGCTGCAGATCGTCGGCTTCGGCTTCGGGGCCAGCTTCGTCGCGCTCTTCGCGCAGCTCGGCGGCGGCATCTACACCAAGGCCGCCGACGTCGGCGCCGACCTCGTGGGCAAGGTCGAGGCCGGCATTCCCGAGGACGATCCGCGCAATCCCGCGGTCATCGCCGACCTCGTCGGCGACAACGTCGGCGACTGCGCGGGGCGCGGCGCCGACCTGTTCGAATCGACCGCCGCCGAGAACATCGGCGCGATGATCCTCGGGATCGCGCTCCTGCCGGTCTTCGGCCTCGGCGGCATCCTCTTCCCGCTGCTCGCCCGCGCCTTCGGCCTCCTGGCGACGATCGTCGGCGTCCTCGCCGTCCGCGGCCGCGAGGGCGAGGATCCGATGAAGGCGCTCAACCGCGGCTATCTCACGACGACCATTCTCGCCGCCGCCGGCTTCGCCGCCGCGGTCCTGCTCCTCCTCCGCCCGGCCGCGCCCGGCGTCGTCGTCCGCCCCGTCTTCCTGCTCCTCGCGGGACTGATCGGCATCGCCACCGCCTTCGCCTTCGTCTGGATCACCCAGTACTACACCGAGTACCGCTTCCCCCCCGTGCGGCGCATCGCCGAGGCGTCGGTGAAAGGGCCGGCGACGAACATCATCGCCGGGCTGGCCGTCGGCTTCGAATGCACCGCCGCCCCGGTCGTCGTCGTCTCCGCCGCGCTGATGGGCGCCTACTGGTGCGGCAAGATGGCCTTGTCCGGACTCGCCGGCGCCGGGCTCTACGGCACGGCGATCGCCACGATGGGGATGCTCGCCCCCTGCGCCTACATCTTGGCGATGGACACGTTCGGCCCGATCACCGACAACGCCGGCGGGATCATCGAGATGTCGCGGCAGCCGGAGGAAGTCCGCCGCCGCACCGACCGCCTCGACGCCGTCGGCAACACGACCAAGGCCCTCACGAAGGGGTACGCCATCGGCTCCGCCGCGCTGGCCGCCTTCCTCCTCTTCCGGGCCTACCTCGACGAAGTCCTCAAGATCACGGGCGTCGACGTCGCCGTCCAGCTCACCCGCGTGCCCGTCTTCGTCGGCGGGCTCCTCGGCGCGACCCTCGTCTTCGTGTTTTCGTCGCTGGCCATCCAGGCCGTCGGCAAGACGGCGCAGGTCGTGATCGGCGAGGTCCGCCGGCAGTTCAAGGAGCGGCCGGGGATCATGCGCGGCACGGAGGCGCCCGACTACGGCCGCTGCGTGGACATCGTCACCTCGGCCGCCCTGCGCCGGATGGTCCTGCCGGGAGTCCTCGCCGTCGCCGCGCCGGTCGCCGTCGGCGTCGCGTTCAAGCGCCTCTCCTCGGCCTACCTGGCGGGCGCGGAGTCGGTCGCGGCGCTGCTGATGGTCGGGACGATCGCCGGGATCCTGATGGCCACGGTGATGAACAACGGCGGCGGCGCCTGGGACAACGCCAAGAAGTACATCGAGAGCGGCGAGTTCCGCTTCGAGGGGATCGTCCACCGCAAGGGCTCGGAGGCGCACAAGGCGGCGGTCGTCGGGGACACGGTCGGCGACCCGTTCAAGGACACCGCCGGCCCCTCCCTGCACGTCCTCGTCAAGCTCCTCTCGACGATCACCCTCGTCCTCGCGCCGCTGTTCGTCTGACGCGCCGGCCCCGGAAAGGGAAACAGCGCGGCCGGGAAAGGAAAAGCGCGGCCCGAATTCGGGCCGCGCCTTTCGTCTATCCAACTGCCCGGACGTACAGCCGGGAGCGCGTCCGGCCGTGCGACCGGAGCGAACGCCTGAGGTCCAGCTAGTCGGCCTTCGGCATGGCGAGCTTCTCGTCGCTCACGATCGCGACCTTCAGGTCTTCTCCGACCGCGTTCTTGGCGACGTCGAGAATCCGCACCACGGCCTCGTAGTTCATCTTTTCCTGGACCGCCAGGAAGATGACCTTCTCGGACTTCTTGCGGGCGTTCATGATTTCGCTCATGCGCCGGCCGAGGTCCGTGACGGCCACCGGGTCGTTGTTGATCCGCACCTTGCAGTTCGGCGGCAGCGAGCCGGCGCCGAACAGGGGCGCCGTCGCGTTGCAGTCGTCCGCGTTGATCGAGAGCATGATGTTCTTCACGTCCGACTGAGGCGGCGGATTCGTCTGCGCCACGTTCTCCTTCGGAACTTCGATGTCATACCCTCGCTGGGCCAGCGGCGTGATCACCATGAAGATGATCAGCAGCACCAGCACCACGTCCACGAGAGGCGTGATGTTGATGTCGGACTTGGTCCCGCCGTGACTTCCGGTATCCATGCCCATCGTTACGCCCTCGTGGTCACTACTGCTTCTTCTGCACGATCAGGCCGACGTCCTTCCAGCCTGCGTCGCGCACTTGAAGCAGCGCGTTCTTGACGTCCCCGTAGCTCAGCCGGGCGTCGCCCTTGACCAGGACTTCCGAGGTCGGACTCCGGTCGAAGGACTCTTTGATCTTGTCCCGGAACTGCGCTTCGGTCCAGTCGGACTTGTCGATCCAGATCTTGCCCGGACGGAACCTGTCCGCGTTCTTTTCGGCCGTCACGACGACCAGAATCTGGTTCTTGTCCTCCGCCTTCTTCGGCGGATTGTCCGTCTGGGGCAGCATTGCGGACTGCCCCTTCTGGAGCATCGGCGTGACGACCATGAAGATGATCAGGAGCACCAGGCACACGTCAACCAGCGGCGTGATGTTGATGTCCGATCGGACGGCGCCGGGCTTGCTGCCGGCATCCATTCCCATGGTGTTACGCTCCCTGCTTCTTCAGGAAGAAGTCGATCAGCTCCTGCGAAGCATTGTTCATCTCGATCGTGTAGCGCTCGAGACGGTCCGTGAAGTAGTTGAACGCCATGACGGCCGGGATGGCGACGACGAGGCCGATGGCCGTGGTGAACAGAGCTTCGGCGATACCGGCGGAGACGGAAGCCAGACCGCCGGAGCCGGAGGTGGCCATGCCGGTGAAGGCGTTCACGATGCCCATGACGGTTCCGAACAGGCCGATGAACGGGGCGGTCGCGCCGATCGTTCCGAGGCCGGCCAGGCCGCGCTTCATGTCGGCGTTGGTCAGCACGGTCTGCATGTCGGTCGCCCGGCGGATCGCGCCGATGCGGTCGTAGTTCTGGGCCACGCCGCTCTGCTGGGTCTGGTACTCGGTCAGGCCGGCCGAGACGACCTTGGCGATGTGGGCCTTCTTGTAGTTGGCGCCCTTGGCGACGTCGATCGCCTTCTGGACCTGGTTCTCCTTGAGCAGCTTGATCAGGGTCGGCAGGAACTCGATCGACTGCTTCTTGGAGGTGCGGTAGTTGACGAACTTCTCGATCATCACGCTGATGGAGTAGATCGACAAGAGCAGCAGCAAGACGACCACGGTCTTGGCGACGAAGCCCATCGACGACCACATTTCCGAGAGTGACATGTTCATAAGCGCGCTCCTTGACTCGCTGTCGTGACGGCCGGTCCCGCCGGCCCAAATGTCCCCGTTCTTCGGGTCCGCTGCGGAACCCGTTCTACTCGAGCTTGAACGTGACGATCACAGTGAAGTACACCTTGACCGGCTGGCCGTCGAGCGTGGCCGGCTTGTAGCGCCACCGGCGCACCGCGGCGATCGCCGCCTCGTCCAGCAGCGGATTCGACCGCAGGACCTTCACGCTTTCCACGGCGCCCGATTCCGTGATGATCGCTTGGAGAATGACCTTGCCTTCGACGCGCGCCCGGCGCGCCGTTTCGGGATAGTCCGGCTGCGGCTGGGAGACCGGCACCGGCGGCTGCACGTTGCCCGCGACGATGATCGGTTCCTTCGCTTCCGGTTCCGCGACGTTGCCGACGATGTTCGTCAGCGAGCCGCCGATCAGGCCGCCCGGGACGCCGCCCGGAACGCCGCCCGGGACGCCGCCCGGAACGCCGCCCGGCACGCCTTCGCCGGAACCGCCCGCGTCTTCGACGACCTGACGCTCCAAGTCTTCCTTGGTGATCTTCTTGATTTCCGTCGGCTGCACGATCTCGCCCGGGGCGACCGGCTTCGGCGCCTCGATCTGCTTCGGCGCTTCGGCGGCGGCGGCCTTGGCGGCGGCGGCCGGCGGCGGCGGCGGCGGCGGCGGCGCGGCCATGTCCACGAACGAAATCATCAGGTCCGGATCCTGGACCGCTTCGACGACGACGTAGCCAGCCGCAAGGGCCATCCCCAGCGCCCCGACATGGAGCACGAGCGCGAGGGGGAAGGTCCACCACTTGCGGCCAGGCACGCCGCCGACCCTGCTGTCGAGCATGTTATCGAACATTTGGACGTCCTCGCGTTTGCCGGCGGCTACTTCTTGGGAGCTTCGGCCTTGGGAGCCGCCGCTTCCTTCGCCGCCTGCTGCTTCTCTTGCTCCTGCTTGATCTTCCGCGCCTCGAGGGCCTTCTTGACCCAGCGGTCGGCCTCGGCGGTCTCGCGCTCCTCGCCGGCCTTGTTCTTCTGGTTGGCGTAGACCTTCGCCTGTTCGCGGTGCATCAGGTTGATGTAGGCCATGGCCTCAAAGTAGTTGTTGTCCAGAGCGACGGCTTTGTCCAGCGCCGCCATGCCCTTCGTGATCAGCTGCTGGCGTTCGGAGTCGCTCACCGCGGCGCCGCCCTTGTAGGACCGTTCCCAGCAGGCCACGCCGACGGTGTACCAGTTCTCCTTCACCTTCGGCGCGAGAGTGGCGACCTTCTCCCACGCGTCGAGCGCCTTGTTGAAGTCGCGCTTGACGTAGTAGGTGGCCAGCTCGCTCCAGATAGTGGGATCCTGCGGGTTCTTCGCGCGCTTCGCCTCGAGGAAGGCGACGGCCTTGTCGTCCATGCCGGCCGCGGCGAGGAGGCTCAGGTAGTACTTCTCGAGCTTCTCCGTCCACGCCTTGGGTTCGACGCCCTTGGCGTTCGGCGCGGGAAGGCGGAGGCACTTCTCGAAGTACTTGAGCGACTCTTCCGAGAACTGCTTGTCCTTCGGGTGGCTCGAACCCGGGTGGTACAGGGCCAAGTTCGAGATCGCCACCATGTAGTTGACCTGCGGGTCCTCGGGTTTGATCTGGAGGATTTGCTTGTAGTAGCCGATCGCCTCTTCGTACTGCTGGGCCTTGTAGGCCTTGTGCCCCTTGACCAGCAGGACGCGCGCCTTGAGCGAGTCGCAGCCGGCCACGGCCAGCAGAGAGGAGACGACGACCAGCGCCAGCAGCCTTCGGCTCATTGCCAACCCTGTCCCCCTCGATGCGGGGGCGAAAAGGGCGAGGATCGCCGTCGCGTCAGCGGCGCCGCGATCGGCGCGCGACCACCCTTCCGGGACGGCAGCGCGCGGCGCTCAACCCTGAGTTCTTGGTCCTCTTACCCGGTGAACGTCCTTCTGGTTTCCCGCGGCACGGCGGCCGAAACAATCGGCCCACCGCGCTTTATAGCATATCGAGCCGGCCCCGGCCGCCGTCCAGCGGACGCCGCCGAGGGGGAAGCGTCAGCGGAGCGCCGCCGTCGCCTCGATTTCCACTTTGGCGTCCTTGGGGAGACGCCCAATCTGAATGGCCGAGCGGGCCGGCCGATGCTCGCCGAACGCTTCCGCGTAGACAGCGTTCACGGCGGCGAAGTCATTCATGTCGGACAGGAAGACCGTGGTCTTGACGACGAGCGCCATGCTGGAGCCGGCCGCTTCGAGGACCGCGCGCAGATTGGCCAGGGCCTGGCGGGCTTGAGTCGCGGCGTCGCCTTCGAGAATCTGACCGGTCTCGGGGATCAGCGGGATCTGACCCGAGCAGAAAACCAGACCGCCGGCGATGATCGCCTGGCTGTACGGCCCGATCGCCTTAGGCGCTTTCTCAGTGGCGACGACTCTGAGGTCCATTCAGCGTCCTACCCCGGCGCCGGCCGGCGGAGCCGGCCTGCGAACGGCAGGTGGGGGGCGACGAACGGTCGGTCCAAACCGGCGACCGGCGTCCATCTCCGACATTATGTCAGCGGTTTGGCCCGGCCGCACGCGCCGGGGACACTCTCCGCACCTGATACACCCCTTCTATCTTCCGTATTCGTTCGATCAGGCGCTCCACCTGCCCTCGACCGCCCACTTCGGCGACCAGACTGATCGTCCCGCGCTGCTGCTCGTCCACGCCCGCGGCCGCGTGCTGGATGTTGATCCGCTCCTTCTCCAGCAGCTCGGCCACCCGCGCGAGCATCCCCGGACGATTTTCGGTAAGGACGAACACGCCGACGCTGAAGCCGCCCCCCTCGTTCCCGTCCGCCCATTCGACGTCGATCCGGCGGTCCAGTTCGACGAAGAGCGCCTCGAGGTTCGGGCAGTCGTCGCGGTGGACGGAGACGCCCTTGCCGCGGGTGATGTAGCCGACGATGCCATCGCCGGGGATCGGGTTGCAGCACCTGGCGAGCGTGATCAGCGTGTCCCCCACGCCGCGGACGAGGACCTTGTCCCCCTTCCGCGCGAAGAGGCGCTGCGCCCGCTCCAGCAGCGATGGATCGGTCGCCGGAACCGCCTTCGGGGCCGCGACGGCGAAGAACTGCTGCGGCGTCACGCGCCCCCGGCCGAGGGCGGCGTGGAGCGCGTCCATGTCCTCGACCTTCAGCTCGGCGAGCGCCGCCGCGCGCCGCTCCTCGGCGATGTTCTTCAGCGAGAGGCCGAGCTTCCGCGCTTCCTTTTCGAGCAGCGACTTCCCCAGCTCGATCGAGCGGGCGTGCTCGACCTGCTTGAGGAACGCCCGGATCTTGCTCCGGGCGCGCGTCGTCTTGGCGACGGCCAGCCAGTCCCGGCTCGGCTGGTGGCCGGCCTGGGTGACGATCTCCACCTGGTCGCCGTTCTTGAGGTCCGTCTTGAGCGGCAGGAGGCGGCCGTTGACCCGCGCCCCGACGCACTGGTGGCCGACCTCGGTGTGGACTGCGTAGGCGAAGTCGAGCGGCGTCGCGCCGCGCGGGAGGTTGATCACCTTCCCCCGCGGAGTGAAGACGTAGACTTCCCGCGGGTAGAGGTCGATCTTCACCAGCTTCAGGAACTCCCGCGAGTCGCGGATGTCCTTCTGCCACTCCATGACCTGCCGCAGCCACTGCACGCCGGCGAGCTCGCGGTCGGTCATCTGCCCCTTTTCCTTGTACTGCCAGTGGGCGGCGATCCCCTCCTCCGCCAGGCGGTGCATCTCGAAGGTGCGGATCTGGACCTCGAAGGGGAACCCCCGCTCCGACATCACGGTCGTGTGCAGCGACTGGTACAGGTTGGGCTTGGGCATCGCGATGTAGTCCTTGATCCGCCCCGGCACCGGCGGCCAGAACGAATGGACGATGCCCAGCGCCCCGTAGCAGTCCTTGACGCTCGACGTCAGGAGGCGCATCGCCACGACGTCGTAGACCTGCTCGACCTCGATCCCCTGCGCCTGCATCTTGCGCCAGATCGAGTAGACGCTCTTCAGCCGGCCGCTGATGTCGGCCTCGATCCCGTGCTCGGCCAGCCCGGCGCGGAGCCGCTCCTTGACCTCGGCGATCAGCTCCTCCGCCGCGGCCGCGCGGTCCTCGATCCGCCGCGAGAGGTTGGCGAACGCCTCCGGCTCGGCGTACTTCAGCGCCAGGTCCTCGAGCTCGGCGCGGAAGCGGCCGAGGCCGAGGCGGTTGGCCAGCGGCACGTAGATGTCGAGCGTCTCCTGCGCGATCCGCCGCTGCTTGTCCTCCGGCATGTACTGCAGCGTGCGCATGTTGTGGAGGCGGTCGGCCAGCTTGACGAGGATCACCCGGATGTCCTCGACCATCGCGAGGATCATCTTGCGGAGGTTCTCGGCCTGCCGTTCCTCGTCCGAGCTGTACTTGATCTTCGACAGCTTCGTCACGCCGTCGACGAGGGCCGCGACCTCCTTGCCGAACTTGGCGCGGATCTCGTCGAGCGGGACGTGGACGTCCTCGACGACGTCGTGCAGGAACCCCGTGGCGATCGTCTGGACGTCGAGCCCGAGCTCGGCGAGGAGGTAGGCGACCTCGAGCGGGTGGACGAGGTACGGCTCGCCGGAGCGCCTCGTCTGGCCGCGGTGCGCCAGCGCGCTGTAGACGTAGGCGCGCCTAAGAAAGTCGAGGTCGGCGTCCGCACGGTGCCGCTCGACCCGCTCTTGAATGTCTTCGTAGCGGATCACGGGGGCTTCCCTTGCCGGATTATAGGGGCGCCGCTCCCGAATGCGCGAAGGGGCGGCCGGCGGCCGCCCCTTCGTTCGGATCGTGCGTCGGCGACGCGGGGCTCAGGCCCGCGCCCCCTTGGTTCCCCGCGCCGGGCGGACCGGCGCCTTGCCGGCGGCGGTCGCCGCGTGGGCGGAACCCTTGAGGCCGAAGATCTTCAGCCAGATCGTGAGGACCGGGCTGGCGATGTAGATCGAGGAGTAGGTCCCGACGATGATCCCGACCAGCAGGACGAACGAGAACGGCCGCAGCACCGGGCCGCCGAAGAGGAACAGCGCCAGCACCGAGAGCCAGGTCAGGAACGACGTGATGACCGTCCGCGACAGCGTCTGGTTGATCGAGTCGTTGATCGTGTCCTCGAACTTGGCCGACCCGCGGACCTTCATGTTCTCGCGGATGCGGTCGAAGATCACGACCGTGTCGTTCATCGAGTAGCCGATCAGCGTCAGGAAGGCCGCGACCACCGGCAGGTTCGCCTCGTAGCCGGAAAGGCTGAACAGCCCCAAGGTGAAGATCGTGTCGTGGACGAGGGCGACGATCGCGCCGAGGCCCCACTGGAAGTGGAACCGGAACCAGATGTAGACCAGCATCCCGAGGAGCGCGCCCAAGGTCGCCCAAAGGGCCTTGGAGCGCATCTCGCCGGAGACGGAGGCTTCGATCACGTTCTGGCCGCGCAGCCCGAACGGGCCGACGAAAGCCTTCGACGCGAGCGCCGTCGCCGCCGCCGCCGGGACGCCCGGCGTCCCTTGGGCCTCGGCCACGCTCTGGAAGATGCCGTTGTGCTCCCGGCGGTACTTCGTCAGGGCGTTGGCCGCCGCGTCGGCGTCCGCCGCCGCGAGGCCGTTCTGGACGAGGAACTGCGAGATCGTCACCTGGTCGGCGATGTTGAGGTCGAGCTTGCCCGAGGCGCGGGCGGCCCGCGCTTCGGGGGTGCTCAGCGCGTCGGTGATCCGCCGCGCCAAGTCGCGTTCCTCGCCCGGCCGCCGCTCGGGGAGCCCGGCGCGGACGACGATTTCGCGGTTGTTGGTGTCGCCGATCGCGGTCTTGGCGTCGGCGACGGTCGTCACCGAGACGCTCGGCAGGCCGGCGCCCCCCTCGAGCTCGGAGCGGATCTGGTCGAGGGACGGCGGCTGCACGTAGCGGAGCGAAACCTCGACGCCGCCCGTGAACTCGACCGCCTGCTTGATGCCGTGGATCGGCACGAAGATCAGCGAGAAAGTGATCGTGACCGCGGAGATCCCCAGCCACAGCCACTTCCAGCGCATGAAGTTGATTTTCGGCTCGTGGAACAGCTCGAACATCGGCATTCTCCCCGTCGTCGTCAGATCGAAAGACGCTTGACCTGCCGGCCGCGGATCTCGACGTCGAAGATGAAGCGGCTGACGACGAGCGCGGTGAACAGGTTGGCAAGCAGTCCGACCGTCAAGGAAACGGCGAACCCCTTGACGGGGCCGGTGCCGTAGTTGAACAGGAAGAGCGCCGAGACGATCGTGGTCACGTGGGTGTCGAGGATCGCCGAGAGGGCCTTGGCGAAGCCTTGCTCGACGGCCGCGGGAACGCTTCGCCCGTGCCTCAGCTCCTCGCGGATGCGCTCGAAGATGAGGACGTTGGAGTCCACGGCCATGCCGACCGTCAACGCGTAGCCGGCGATGCCGGGGAGCGTCAGGACGGCGCCGACGCCCGACATGACGGCGGCGAGGATCAGCAGGTTCAGCACCAGCGCGACGATGGCGTTGATCCCCGAGCGCCGGTAGTAGATCAGCATGAAGAGGCAGACGGCGAGCGACCCGATGTAGGAGGCCCGGACGCCGGCGTCGATCGAGTCCTTGCCCAGCGAGGGACCGACCGTCCGTTCTTCGATCGTGTTGACGCGGGCCGGCAGGGCGCCGGCGCGCAGCTGCAGCGCGAGGTCGTCGGCGGTCTGGGGGGTGAAGTTCCCCTCGATCATCCCGCGCATCCCGATCTCGGAGTTGATCCGCGGGGCGGAGATGATCTTGTCGTCGAGGACGATCGGCATCTGGCGGCCGACGTTGGTGCGGGTGAACTTGGCGAAGCGGTCCACGGCGTTGACGTGGAGCTGGAAGTCCACGACCGCGCCGCCGAACTGCCCCTGCCCGCGCCGCGCGTCGGCGAGGTCGGCGCCGGTGATGACCGACGAGCGCTCGACGGCCATCCACTCCGTCGCCGCCTGCTTGCCGGTCTGCCGGTCCGTCTCCTGGTAGGGGAGGATCTCGACGCCCGTCGGGATCTGCCCGCCGAGCATCTGCGCGACCTCTTCCTTCGAGCGGCCGCGGAACGGCCCCATGCCGTCGGCGCGGTAGTAGGCCGAGCGGAGTTCGAGGCGCGCCTGGGTCTGGATCAGGCCCTTGACGCGGCTCGGGTCCTCGACGCCGGGAAGCTCGACGAGGATCCGGTCGCGCTGGTCGCCGCCCAGCCGCTGGATGTTGGTCTCGCTGACGCCGAAGGCGTCCACGCGGTTGCGGATCGTGGTGAGCGCCTGCTTCACCGCGTTGTCGCGGTGGAGGTCCATCTCGCTCGGCGGCATCTGGATCCGCAGTTCGCCCGCGCCGCTCGAGGAGGACCAGTTGCCGAGGTCGTCCTTGATCGCCGCCTCGACGTCGCCGCCGCGGCCGGCCGGGATGTCGGAAACGATCACCTGCCCGCCGTCGGCGCTGCTGACGCGGACGGTCGGGAACCCTTCCTTCCGCAGCTTCTCCGCCACGCGCGTGGCCATCGCGTCGGCCGCGGCCTTGACCGCGTCGTCGGTGACGACCTGCATCACGAGGTGGGAGCCGCCCTTAAGGTCGAGTCCCAGGCTCATGTTCAGGAACGGGCGTCCCTCGCGCGGCCAGGAGAAGAACAGAGCCCAGGCCGTCACGGCGAGGATCAGCCCAAGTTTCCACCACGGATTCTTCACGGCGTGTCCCCTTCGGTCTTCCCGGCCACGTAGCCGCGCAGCAGCGTCACTTCGACGCCGGTCGCGATCCGCAGCCGGACCGTCTTTTCGTCGTCGGCCTTGGTCACCGTTCCGATCAGCCCGCCGGTGGTGACGACCTTGTCGCCCGCCTGCAGCGACTTCACCATCGCGTCGTGCTCCTTCTGGCGCCGCTGCTGCGGCCGGATCATGAAGAAGTACATGATCAGCACGATCGGCACGAACATGATGAGCATGGAGATGAGCGAGCCGCCGCCCTGCTGCTGCGGCGCGCCGCCGGGCGCCGCCTGAGCGAGAGGCAGCGCGAGGGCCGTCAACGAATGCATGAACAACCTCCTCGATGCGCGAAGGACCGTCCGGACCCGACGCGGACGCAGGCCGCCCGCCCGGAGGGGGGTGGCCCGCCGGCAAATCGAGAGATTCTTGACGCAACCGCGCTCTTAATCAAGTCGCGCCGTCCGGGCGGCGGGTAAACTACCGCCTCATGCGCAGCGAATTGCTGGCCCGTTTGGCGGGCGTGGAGCACGGGTTTCTCCCCCCGGGAGGCCGTCCGGCCGTCCCGTTTTGGCGTCCCTACCAGGTCCACGGGGCGCGGGTCGTCCCGGTCCGGACCCCCGACGAACTGCGGGAATCGGCCGACGGGGCGTTTTCCCTCACCCCCGGCCTCGCCGCGGCGGTCGTCACGGCCGACTGCGCCCCGGTCCTCTTGGCGACGACGGACGGCGCGGCGGTCGCGGCGGTCCACGCCGGCTGGCGAGGCCTCGCCGCCGGCGTCGTCGAGGAGGGGGTGCGCCAGTTGCGCCTCGCCCGTCCCGGCGCGGAAATCGCGGCCGCGATCGGCCCCGCCGCCGGCGGCTGCTGCTACGAGGTCGGGCCGGAGGTTCTGGCCCAGCTCGATCCGGAAGGGGATCTCGTCGCCCCGACCGACGACGGACACGCCAAGATCGACCTGCGCGGGCTTGTCCGCGCGCGTCTGCTCGCGTCCGGACTTCCGGCGGCGCGGATCGAGGTCGTCGGCCCCTGCACGATCTGCTCCGACCTGCCGTCCTACCGCCGCCAAGGGAAGGCCGCCGGGCGGATCCTCTCCTACGTGAGTCCCGCCGCCGCGCCCGACGCGCCGCGCGGCGCCTGAGGCGCGACCATGCCCGACTTCCCCGACTTCCCCGACTTCGCCGTCCGCACGCTCGGCCCCGGGCGCTACCCCACCCCGCTCGCCCTCGGCGGCGCGAGCGGCCTCGACTTCATCTCCGACGAGCGGCGGCTCCTCTTCCACGACGAGTGGGAGAACGTCCGCCCGCTGGTCGCCGGCGGCAAGGTCCCGCCCTCGCTGGAACTGGCCGGGCCGCGCGAGCGCACCTTCTTCCGCCCGACCGACGTCCGGGCGGCGATCGTCACCAGCGGCGGCCTCTGCCCGGGGATCAACGACGTCGTCCGCTCGGTCGTCCTGACGCTCAACTGGCTCTACGGCGTGCGCGAGATCTACGGCGTCCGCTACGGCCTGCGCGGCTTCGTGGACGAGGCGGAGCCGCCGGTGCGGCTCGGCCCCGAACAGGTCAAGGCGATCCACCACGTCGGCGGCTCGCTCCTCGGCAGCTCCCGCGGCGCGCCGCCGATCGAGGAGATCGTCAAGTCGATCGCGCGCGAGGCGATCTCGATCCTCTTCATGGTCGGCGGCGACGGCACCCAGCGCGCGGCGCGGGCGATCTCCGACGCCCTGCGCGCGGCGGGGCAGGCGGTCGCGGTGATCGGGATCCCGAAGACGATCGACAACGACATCCTCTTCGTGGACCAGACGTTCGGCTTCTCGACCGCGGTCTCGCTCGCCCGCGAGGCGATCGACGCCGCCCACGCCGAGGCGCAGGGCGCCTACAACGGCGTCGGCCTGGTCAAGCTGATGGGGCGCGATTCGGGGTTCATCGCCGCGCAGGCGGCGCTCGCCTCGGGCGAGGCGAACTTCGTCCTCGTCCCCGAAGTCCGCTTCGACCTCGAGGGAACCGAGGGGTTCCTCTCCCAGCTCCACCGGCGCGTGATGTCGCGGCGCCACGCGCTGGTCGTCGTGGCCGAAGGCGCGGGACAGGAGTTCCTCGCCGAAGAGCAGCAGCGGCGCGGGCTCGACCCGTCGGGGAACCAGAAGCTCGGCGACGTCGGGCGGTTCCTGCGCGGCGAGATCGAGCGGTACTTCGGCGAGCGCGGCGCGGCGGTCACGGTGCGCTACATCGACCCCGGCTACCTGATCCGCTCCGCCCCGGCCGACGCGAGCGACGCGGTCTACTGCCAGGAGCTGGGGCAGAACGCGGTCCACGCGGCGATGGCCGGCAAGACGGAGATGCTCGTCGGACGGATCCACGGCCGGCAGGTCCACGTGCCGATCGCCGCGGTGACGACCGGCCGCAAGACGCTCGATCCGCAGCACCCGCTCTGGCGCGCCGTGCTGCAGTCCACCGGCCAGCCGGAGCGGATGGTCAACGGCTGATCCCGCCGCGGCCTGCGCGGCGCGGGCGACCGACGCTCCCGTCACGCGGCGCGGGCGACCGACGCTCCCGTCGCGCGGCGCGGACGACCGACGCCCCCGTCGCGCGGCGCAGGCGCGCAGCGTCGGCGCGCGGGCGGCGAGCGGTCGAATTTCGGGAGCGGGCGCGCTTGTTGCCGCGCCGCCGAAAGGGGTCTACTGGGCGTCCCCGCAAAGGAGAGGCCCATGAGACTCCGCTTCCGCGTCGTTTCGCGCGTCCTCGCCGTCGCCGCCGCGCTCGCCGCGACGTTCGGCGCCGCGCTCGCCGCCGACGAGCAGCCGCTCGCCGGACACTGGGAAGGGGCGATCGACCTCCCCGGGACCAAGCTCGAAGTCCAGGTCGATCTCGCCGCGAAGGACGGCGCCCTCGCGGGCACGATCTCGATCCCGCTGCAGGGAGCGCGGAACGTCCCGCTCGGCGACTTCAAGACCGAGCAAGGCGCGACGTCGTTCGCGATCCAGGGGATTCCCGGCGCGCCGACCTTCAAGGGGCGGCTGCAGAGCGACCGCGCGACCTTCTCCGGCGACTTCTCGCAGGGCGGGCAGGTCTTCCCGTTCGCGCTGCTGCGGCGCGACGATCCCGCCGCGCTGGCGCAGTCGAAGCTGGCCGGCTACGACGCGTGGGCCGAGAAGGTCCTCGCCGACTTCGACACGCCGGGCGCCGCGGTCGCCGTCGTCAAGAGCGGCAAGGTCGTCCTCGTCAAGGGGTTCGGCAAGCGCGACGTCGCCAAGGGACTGCCGGCGGACGAGAACACCCTCTTCGCCATCGGCTCGGCGACCAAGGCGTTCACCACGCTCGTCCTCGGCACGCTGGCCGACGAAGGGAAGCTCGACTGGGACAAGCCGCTCCAGGAGTACATCCCCGAGTTCCGCCTCGCCGATCCGGAGATCGGGCGCCGGCTCACGCCGCGCGACCTCGTGACCCACCGCTCCGGCCTGCCGCGCCACGACCTCGTTTGGTACAACAACCTCGCCCTCACGCGCGCCGAGGCGGTGCGGCGGCTCCGCTTCCTCGAGGCCAGCAAGGACCTGCGCGAGACGTTCCAGTACAACAACCTGATGCTCCTCACCGCGGGGTACCTCGGCGAGCGGCTGACCGGCGCCTCGTGGGAGAAGAACGTCCAGGACCGGATCTTCGCGCCGCTCGGCATGACCGCCTCGCGGCTGACGGTGGACGACGCGCTGAAGTCGAACGACGTCTCGCGCCCGTACGAGCGCCGCAAGGACGCGACGACGGAAGTCCCCTACCGGCACGAAGGGCTGGCGATGGGCCCCGCCGGCGCGATCTACTCCAGCGCGGCGGACATGGCCCGCTGGGCGATCTTCCAGCTCGGCGACGGCACGGCCGACGGCAAGAGGATCGTGCAGGGCTCGACGCTCGTCGCGATGCACACGCCGCAGATGGCGCTCGCCTTCCCGCCGAACCCGAAGCGGCCGGAGATCGGCCCGCGCGCCTACGGCATGGGCTGGTTCGTGGACAGCTACCGCGGCCACCTGCGCGTCCACCACGGCGGCAACATCGACGGCTTCTCGGCCCTCGTGGCCCTCTTCCCGCAGGACAACGTCGGCGTCGTCGCTCTCGTCAACCACGGCGCCTCGCCGCTGCCCGACCTCTTCGTGCGCGAGGCGTTCGACCGCGTCGCGGGGCTCGAGCCGCGCGACTGGGCCAAGCAGACGCTGGCCGAGTACAAGCAGGCGCTGGCGATCGGCAAGGAAGGCGAGAAGAAGCGCGAGACGATCCGCCGCCCCGGCACGAAGCCGGCGCATCCGCTGGAGGAGTACGCCGGAACCTACTCCCATCCGGGCTACGGCCCGCTGACCGTCGCGCTCGCGGACGGCAAGCTGGTCGGCAGCTACAACAACCTTCCCTTGCCGCTCGAGCACTGGCACTACGAGACGTTCAACACGACCGAGGATCCGAAGGACCCGACGCTCGCCGCGATGAAGCTCAACTTCCGCACGAACGAGGAAGGGGACGTGGACGCGCTGCTCGCCAACTTCGAGCCGAGCGTCGCGCCGATCGTCTTCGAACGGCTTCCCGACGCGCGGATGACCGACCCGAAGTTCCTCGCGCGCCTCGCCGGCGACTACGTTCTCCCCGACGTGCCGCTCAAGATCGCGCTCCGCGGCGCCGTCCTGACGATGATCGTCCCCGGCCAGACGCCGTACGAGCTGGTCCCCGGCCGCGGCCTCTCCTTCGCGCTGAAGGGGCTGAGCGGCTACTCCGTCCGCTTCGTCCTCGACAAGGACGGCGCCCCGACCGAGCTGACGGTGATCCAGCCCGAAGCCGTCTTCACCGCGAAGCGCAAGTAACCGCGCCCCGCGCGCCCCTCGCCCGCCCCCGCGCGCCCCGCGCCGCGGGGGCGGTTCTTTGTTCGGGCGGCGGCGCCGCAC
>JAJFTU010000249.1 GCA_021372775.1 bacterium
GGCGCCGCGGGCGCCGCGCCGCCGCGCGCGACGGCGGCGACGGCGTCGGCGATCGCCGGCAGGTCGCGCCGCGCGCGCGTCCACCCGGCGGCGAAGCCGAGCGCCAGCGCCGCGAGGAGCGCGAGCGCCCAGAGCGGCGCCGCCCAGGCGTCGCTTGCGGCCAGCGCCCCGCCGACCGCCGCGACCATCGCGGCGAGCGGCGCGAAGAGCGCGAGACCGCGGCGCGGCGCGCTCATCGGCGTCCCGCTCCGTCGCCGCCGCGTCCGCTCCCGGACGACGCGCGGCCCGTCGCTTCCGCGGCGCTCATCGGCGGCCGCTCACTCGGTCATGCCGCCGCGCTCGAGGCCGTAGCGGCGGATCTTGGCGTAGAGGGTCGTGCGGTCGATGTCCAGCGCGCGCGCGGCGCGGCTGATGTTCCAGCCGGTCTCCTCGAGCACGCGCAGGATGTGCGCCCGCTCGACGTCGGCGAGGCTCCGCTCCGCGTCGTCGCGCGGCGCGCCGGCTTCGTCCGGCGGCAGGTCGCGCGCCTCGATCAGCGGCGGCCGCCCGACGACCATCGCCCGCTCGATCGCGTTCTCCAGCTCGCGCACGTTGCCGGGCCAGTCGCGGCGCCGCAGCTGCTCCAGCGCGGCGGGGGCGAAGCCGGCGAAGCGCCGGTTCATGCTCGCGGCGAGCCGGGCCCGGATCGCCTCCGCGATCTGCGGAATGTCGCCGCGCCGGGCGGCGAGCGGCGGCACGACGAGCTGCACGACGTTGAGGCGATAGAAGAGATCGCGGCGGAACGTCCCCTCGGCGACCATCCGCTCGAGGTCGCGGTTCGTCGCCGCGATCAGGCGGAAGTCGCTGGCGATCGACTGGCTGCCGCCGAGCCGGGCGAAGCTCCGCTCCTCGAGCACGCGGAGCAGGTCCACCTGCATCTTGGGCGGCACCTCGCCGACTTCGTCGAGGAAGAGCGAGCCGCCGTCGGCCAGCTCGATCTTCCCCTTGCGCCGCTGGCTCGCGCCGGTGAAGGCGCCGCGCTCGTGGCCGAACAGCTCGCTCTCCAGCAGCGATTCGGGGATCGCGCCGCAGTTGACGACGACGAGCGGCATGTAGCGGCGCGGCGAGAGGGCGTGCACCGCGCGCGCGACGAGCTCCTTGCCGGTCCCCGACTCTCCCTGGATCAGCACCGAGGAGTCGGTCGGGCCGACGGTGCGGATCAGCTCCTTGAGGCGCAGCACGGCCGGGTCCTGGCCGACGATCCGCTCCAGCGGCGCGTTCTCGTCGATCTGTTCCTTGAGCCGGCGGTTCTCCCGCGCCAGCTTCTTGAAGTCCACCGCCTTGGCGACGAGCCGCGCGAGGTCCTCGGGGTCGAACGGCTTGGCGATGTAGTCGAACGCCCCCGCCTTGAGCGCGGCGACGGCGGTGTCCACCGAGGCGTAGGCGGTCATCACGATCACCGCGGTGTCGGGGGCGATCTCGGCCAGCTTGCGCTGCAGCTCGATCCCGTCCATCCCCGGCATCTTGATGTCGGTGAGGCAGGCGTCGAAGCGCCCCTCCTGCATCGCCCGCAGCGCCTCGCGCGCCGAGGAGCAGGCGGCGACCTCGTACCCCTCCTCCTCGAACCAGCCGGACAGCGACGCGCGGACGATTTCCTCGTCGTCCACGATCAGCAGGCGCCCCTTGGGGGACGCGGCGTCGTTCATGCTTCACCTCGCGGCGCGCCCGCGTCGTCGGCCGCGACGTCGGGCGGAAGGACCATCGTCACGCGCGTCCCCGCGCCGGGGGCGGAGTCGACGTCGAGCCGCCCGCCGTGGCGCGAGACGATGCCGTAGACGACCGACAGCCCGAGCCCTGTTCCTTGGCCCTCGGGCTTGGTCGTGAAGAACGGCTCGAAGATTCGCGGCAGGATGTCGGCGGGGATTCCCGCGCCGGTGTCCCGCACCTCGATCTCGATCCCGCCGCCGGGGCGGGGACGGGTCTCGACCGTCAGCGTGCCCCCCTTGGGCATCGCCTCGACGGCGTTGATCAGCACCGCCAGGAGCGCCTGCTCGATCTGCGCGCCGTCGGCGACGACCGGCGCCGCGGCTTCGTCGAGGCGCAGCGCGAGGTCGATCTCCTCGAGGTCGAGCTTGTGGCCGAGCAGCCGCGTCGCGCGGCGCACGACCTCGTTGACGTCGATCGGCGCGCGCTGCGGCGGCCGCTGCCGCGAGAAGGCGAGGAGGTCCTGCACGATGCGCCCGCAGCGTCCGACCTCGCGGTCCACCATCTCCATCCAGGACTCGATCTCCGCCGCCCGCTCCGGCGGAATCGGCTCCCCGGCGGCGAGCGCCTTGCGCGTCCGGCGCGCGAAGACCTGCACGCCGGCGAGCGGGTTGTTCAGTTCGTGGGCCACGACGGCCGCCAGCCGCCCGAGGCAGGCCATCCGTTCGCTGCGGACCATCTGGTCCTGCGCGGCGGCGAGCTCGCGCGTCCGTTCGTCCACGCGGTCCTGCAGCGTGCGGGTCCAGCCGCGCAGTTCCTCGTGCGTCCGCTGCAGGTCGCCGGCCATCGAGTTGAAGGCCAGCGCGACGTCGCCCAGTTCGTCGTTCCCCTTGGGCGGAACGCGGGCGAGGTCGTCGCCGCCGCCGAGCCGCGCGATCGCGCGGCGCATCGGGCGCAGGCGCCGCCGGAGCATCGCGCCCACCACGATCGCCATCACCGCCGCGGCGGCGAAGTGGACGACGATCGCCGCGCCGAGGAGCCGCTTCGTCCGTTCGGCGTAGGTCGCGTCGGCCGAGGCGAGGGAGAGCTGGGTGTCGATCACGCCGAGGACCCTCTGCCCGGGCGGGTGGTGGTGGCAGGCCCCGGAGCACTCCGCCTCGCCGGGGAGCGGCTCGATCATCCCCAGCACCCGGCCGCGGACCGGATCGCGGAAAATCCGCACCCGTTCCTCCCGCGGCAGGTCGGCCTTCGGGGGACCGGGGACGTGGCAGGAACGGCACTCGGGGGCCGAGACGTCGAAACGCCGCCCGATCTCCGCCTCGTCGGAGGAGAAGACGACGTCCCCCTTCTTGTCCAGCAGCCGGATCCGGACGATGTCCGGCTGGCGGTGGATGTTGTGGATGACCTCCTTCACGTCGTCCCAGCGGTTGTGGAGCATGCCGGAGCGGGTCGCCTGGCGGATCAGCTCGGTGACGGAGGAGGCGGAGGCGACGACCTGGCGCTCGAAGTCGCGCCGCGCCTGCGCGCGGAGGGCGAGGAGCGCGATCCACGCCCCGAGCGCGCCGACGACCGCCGCGACGAGGGCGAAGCGGAAGGCGAGGGAAACGCGGGGGCGCATGGCCGCTCTCCGCCGCCGGCGCCCGTCGCGGCGATTCTCGACATCTCGGGCCGGCGGTCCTCACGAAGTATAGGCGGCAAGTAAGGGGCTGTGGGCAAAAGCGACAGGGGGCGCGGCCGATCGGCCGCGCCCCCCGGGCGGAGAAACGTCGCCGGCGTCAGCGGGCGTCGGTCAGCAGGAACCGGGACTGCGCCCGTTCCCACGCCGCGTCGTCGAGCTGGTCGCCGATCCCCTCGAGCGGCTCGCCGCCGTCGGCCGCGGCCGGGGCCATCTCGGCCGGGGCGAAGAAGGCGTGGAGGGCGGCGGCCGCCTCGTCGAGGAAGCGGCGGGCCATCTCGCCGGTGAGCAGCGAGCGGAGGTCGTAGGAGAGCTCGGCGCTCTTGATTTCGGCCAGCCAGCCGCTCTGGTAGGGCGCGGCGGTCAGGGCCTCCGGGCGCTCGGCGAGGTCGCGGTTGACCGCGGCGACGACGCCGCCGACCGGGGCGAGGATGGTGATCCGGCGGCCTTTCCGCTCCAGCGTGAGGAGCGGCCGCCCGGCGCGCACGGTCGTGCCGACGGCGGGCAGGTCGATCCGGTCGGGGCGGCCGACCAGCTTGGCGGCGAAGTCGTCCAGGCCGATTCTGGCGAGCCCTTCGCCGGCGCGCCGGGCCCAGGTGTGGCCGGCGTGGTAGGAGGCTTCGGGATCGAAGCGGAACCCCGCGACCCGCGTCGCCGCCAGAAGCGCCTCTTCCTGCCGCTCGCGGATCTGCTCGGCGAGGGCGGGCTGGCGCTTGATGTGGAGAATCACGTCGATCACGAGGAAAACGGCGATCATCAGGACGACGAAGAGGGCGACCATTGTTGCCTCCCGGCCGGCGGTTCGACCCGGTCTGGTGTGGTGTTTGCCGCCAATTCCTTTTGCACGCCTTGTGCCACGGCCGCGCTGATCCGGCAAGTCGCTGAAGATCAAAGGGTTGCCTAGAAATGGCGACAGGGACGCCCCGCATTCAGTTGTCGAAAATCGCCGCAACGCTCGCCGCCGCGACGCGGCGCCCGTCCGCACGGCGCGACGCAAGTCGCTCCGGATCAACACTTTGGCGGACGGCGTGCCTCGTCCGGAACGAGTGTGGGAATCGCCTACAGCTCTCCGCGGGTCACCAGCCGCTGCGCGCGGCGCGCCGCCGCCCGTTCCGCCCGCGCCCGTTCCTCGTCCGTGTCGAATTCGAGCGGCGGGATCGGGGCCGGGCGGCCGTTCTCGTTCAGGGCGACGAGGGTGACCAAGGCGCGGCAGGTCTGCGTCCTCTCGCCGGTCCGGGGATCCTCGGCCTCGACGGCGACGACGACCTCCATCGACGTGCGGAAGGCGGCCGTCAGCTCGGCCGAGAGCATGACGATCATCCCCTGCCGGATCGGGTGGAGGAAGTCGATCCGGTCCATCGAGACGGTGACGACCGGCATCCGGCAGTGGCGCATCGCGGCGATCCCGGCGCACTTGTCGGCCAGGGCGAGGACCCGTCCGCCGAACATGTCGCCGTGGGTGTTGGTGTCCTCGGGGAGGACCAGTTCCGTCATCGCGGTGCGCGAGGACGAGGGGACGAGGCGGGTCGGCTCGGTCACGGCTCTGTCCTTTCGGGCCGGTCAGCGGCGCACGAGCGCCAGCGGGCGTTGGGCGAGGCGGGCGAGGAACGGGGCGGGGGGCACGGCGATTTCCAGCGGGCGCGAGCCGGGGGCGATCTCCCCCGACGCGGCCATCTCGGCGACCGCGGCGGCGGGGAAGGCGGTGCAGCGCTCCATCGCCGTGAACCCCGTCGCGGGGTCCTCGCGGTCGAACAGGTCGAAGACGACGCGCGCCGGCCGGCCGTCGTGGCGCCCCGCCACCTCGACCCGCAGCACGACGAGGTCCGGCTCCTCGGGATGGTCGAGCAGCGGCGCGAGCAGCGCGACCGCGACGTCGCGCGGACGGACCGCGGACCCGTCGGGCAGCGGGACCGGCGTCTCGGAGAGCAGCCCGATCTCGGCCAGCGCGAGGAAGCGGTCGCGGTGGCCGGGGTAGCGCACCGTGCGGTACTCGAACGTCTTCAGCCGGCCGAGGTAGGTCTGCGGCGCGGTCGAGGTCCCGCCGCTCGTCGGGAACGCCTCCACCCGCCCGAGCTCCGGCAGCTCGAGCTGCTCGATCTCGGACAGGGCGGGGACGAGCGCGATCTTGCCGTCGCGGAGAAAGACGGCCTCCCCCGCGTACTCGTTGAGCAGTCCGGCCGCGCTGAAGACGAGGCGGTAGCCGAGCGGCGGAAGCGGGCGCCGCGGCAGGCCGCCGCACCAGATCCGCGCCGCCTCCGGCTCGTCGAGCGCCTCGATCCCCGCCGCGGCGAGCGTGTTGGCGAGCCCCGGCGCGAGTCCCGTGTCGGGCACGAGGGCGATCCCCGCCGCGCGGGCCTCGCCGTCGAGCGCGAGGAACGCCGCCGAGACGTCGGTGTTGCCGCCGAGATCGACGAGGTGGCAGCGCGCGGCGACGGCCGCGCGGGCCGCGTTCGGCCCGAAGCGGTAAGGGAGCGCGGAAAGGGCCGCGGCCGCTCCGGAGAGCGCCGCCGCCAAGGAGCGTTCGCTCGCCGCGTCGGCCTTGATCCCGGCGAAGCGCGTTTCCGGGGCGAGGCGCCGCAGATGCGCCAGCGCCTTGTCGAGCGCCTCGCTCGAGCGATCGACGAGATCGACCTCGGCCGCGCCGCCGACGCGCGCGAAGTCGTAGGCCGCCGCCGTTCCTTGCCGCCCGGCGCCGAGCACCGCGGCGCGCTTTCCGCGCAGACCGTCGTTCGCCATCCGTCGTTCCCCTCGTTCCGCGGCGCGGGGCGCCGCGATGGGCGGCGAGGGTCGCTCGCCGGGTCTCCGGATCTTCGGTCCCCTAAGGCGCCGCGCGGAGATCCGCGCGGCGCGGCGTCACTCTTCGTCGATCTCCCGGATCCGCCGCTCGAGCCGCTCGATCCGGCGTTCCAGCTCGGCCATCGCCTTCGCCGTCGGATCGGCGATCCGCTCGTGGTGAAGCGTGATCGTCTCCGCCTCGTGCGGGTCGCGCCGCTGGACTTCGCGCGCCGGCGAGCCGACGACCGTCGCCCCCGGCGGCACGTCGCGGACGACGACCGAGTTGGCCCCGATCCGCGCGCCGCGCCCGACCCTGATCGGGCCGAGCACGCGCGCCCCCGCGCCGACGACGACGTGGTCCTCGAGCGTCGGGTGCCGCTTGCCGTGCTCGAGGCTGACGCCGCCGAGCGTCGATCCTTGGTAGAGCACGCACTCGTCGCCGATCTCCGCGGTCTCGCCGATCACCACCCCCGCGCCGTGGTCGATGAAGACCCGCCGTCCGACGCGCGCGCCGGGGTGGATCTCGACGTTGGTGAGAAAGCGCGCGGCGTGGGCCACGAAGCGCGGCAGGAGGACCAGCTTAAGCCGCCAAAGGGCGTGGGCCGCGCGGTGGAACCAGAGCGCGTGCAGGCCGGGGTAGAAGAGCAAGACCTCCAGCTTGCTGCGCGCGGCCGGGTCCCGCTCGAAGACCACGCCGACGTCTTCCCTGATTCGTTTCAGCATCGCCCGCCAATATGCGACGAAACGGCGCCGTCCGGGAAGCGGGTCGCGCCGTTCGCCGCGCCGATTTCACGCGACGGGGGCTGGCGGGCGATAATCGCGCCGATGGACGTCCCCTTCGGCATCTCGGAAAAGCGCGCGGTCGTTCCGCCGCCGCTCGCGGAGCGTCGCGCCGGGCCGTTCGCGCTCCGCCTCTATCCGGCGTCGCATCCGACGGCGGACGTCGAGATCGCCGCGGCCCTCGCCGGGCTGCTCGCCGCCGCGGCGTTGCTCCTCCTGCCGCTCGACGCCTGGGCCCCGCTCGCCGGGGGCTGCCGCTTCCACGACTGGACCGGGATCCCCTGCCTGACCTGCGGGACGACGCGGGCGGTGCTCGCGCTGGCCCACGGCCACCCGCTGACCGCGCTGCGGCTCAACGCGCTCGTCGCGCTCGCGCTGCTCTCGGCCCTCGTCTACGCCCCGGCCGCCGCCGCGATGTGGCTGTTGCGCCTTCCGCGGCCGCGCCTCGCGCTGGCGCGGGGACGGGCGCGGTGGGGCGCCGCCGCGGTCTGCGCGCTGATTCTGACGCTGCAGTGGGCCTTCCTGATTTGGGATGGGCGCTGACCCCCGCCGGGCCGCAGAATGTCCCCGATGGCCAACGACGGCGGGCGCAACGGGCGGATCAAGGCGATCTGCTTCGACGTGGACGGGACGCTGATCCACCACGCCGAGGAGAAGACCGTCTGGCAGGTCCTCAACCAGACCTTTCTCGGCGACGACGTGCGGAACGAGGAGCGGATGGCCGCGTTCCGCGCCGGCCGGCTGAGCTACGCCGACTGGGTGGCGCTCGACGTCGGCGACTGGATCGAGCGGGGCGTGGGCCGCGCGCAGATCGAGGCCGCGATCCGCGCCGAGCTGACGGCCGTCGAAGGGGCGCGCGAGGCGATCGACGAACTGCGGGCCCGCGGCTACAAACTGGCGGTGATCTCGGGGACGCTCGACGTCACGCTGCGGCTGCTGCTCGCGGACGTCGTCTTCGACCGGGTCTTCTCCAACAAGATCTTCTTCGACGAACAGGGGGCGATCGCCGGCTGGCGGGCGACGCCGTACGACGTGGACGGCAAGGCGCGCGCGCTCGCCGACGCGGCCCGGGAGTGGGGGCTCGCCCCGACCGAGTGCGCCTTCGTCGGCGACCACTGGAACGACCTCGCCGCGCTGCGCGCGGCCGGCTTCGGCGTCGCGTTCCGCCCGAAGGACGACGCGCTGCGCGCCGTCGCCGACGTCGTGATCGAGGACGGTCCGCTCACGGGACTGCTCGAGTACTTTCCGGAGGCCGAGGGATGATCGACGACTCGCAGGTGCTGCGCGGCGAACGAGTGTTCGAGGGGAAGCTGGTCAAGGTGGACCGCGAGGTGGTGCGGCTTCCCGGCGGCCGCGAGGCGACGCTGGAGACGATCCGCCATCCGGGCGCCGCGGCGATCCTCCCGTTCAACGCCGACGGCACGGTGACGTTGATCCGGCAGTTCCGGCACGCGGTCGGCGGCTTCATCTACGAAGTCCCGGCGGGGAAGCTCGACAAGGGGGAGGCGCCGGAGTCGTGCGCCCGGCGCGAGATCGAGGAAGAGGTCGGCGTGCGCGCGGGGCGTCTCGTCGAACTCGGCGCGGTGGTCACGACGCCGGGGTTCACCGACGAGGTGATCTGGCTCTACGAGGCGCACGACCTCGTCGCCGGCGAGCAGGCGCTCGAGCCGGACGAGATCCTCGAGGTGCTCGAGGTCCCGTTCTCCGAGGCGGTGCGGATGACGCTCGACGGGCGGATCCGCGACGCGAAGTCGGTCTGCGCGATCCTGCTGGCCCACGCCCGCCGCGCGGTCGCCGCCGAAGTCGCGCCGAAGCCCTGAGCCGGGACCGGCCCCGCGGCGCGGTTCGTCCCGCGGCCGGCGCGGGAGCCGGGCCGGGGCCGCCTCGGCCGGCTTGTCCGGCG
>JAJFTU010000250.1 GCA_021372775.1 bacterium
GCCGCCGAAGCACTCGTTGCACGAGCCGCAGGCCGACTTGCGCCGGTCCCCCGCCCGCCAGCGGCGGACGAGGCCGGGCTCGCGGATCAGCGGCCGACTGAGCGAGACGCAGTCGGCGAGCCCCGCGGCCACGACCTCCTCGGCGACCTCGAGCGAGCGGAAGCCGCCGACGAGCAGCAGCGGAATCGCCACCGCGCGCTTGTAGAGCCGCGCCGCCTCGCGGTAGTAGACCTCGTCTTCCTTCCGCCGCGCGCCGGGCCGCGGCGGCTGCAGCTTCGCTTCCGAGAGCCCCATCCCGCCGGAGTATTCGATCGCGTCGGCGCCGGCCTCCGCGAGCATCCGCGAGACTTCGACCGCCTCCCCGCGCGTCAGGCCGCCCTCGACGAAGTCCTCCGAGTTGAGCTTGACGAGCAGCGGGAAGCCGGGGCCGCAGGCGGCGCGGACGGCGCGCGCGATCTCCAGCAGGAACCGCGCGCGATTGGCCAGCGCGCCGCCGTACTCGTCGGTCCGCTTGTTGATCGCGGGGCAGAGGAACGCGCTCGGCAGGAAGCCGTGCGCGGCGTGAAGCTGCACGGCGTCGAAGCCGGCCCGCTGCGCGCGCAGCGCGGCCTCGCGGAACGCGCCGACGAGGCGCGCGATCCCCGCGGCCGTCAACGGCGTGCAGGCGGGAACGCCGCCCTCGCCGCCGGCCGAGGGGCCGACCCGCTCTTCGCCGAGCGCGAAGGCGCCGCCGTGGACGATCTGGAGCGCGATCTTTCCGCCCGCGTCGTGGACGGCTTGGGCCATCGCGCGCAGTCCCGGCACGAAGCGGTCGTCGTACGCCGCGAGTTGGCGGGAACTGGAGCGTCCCTCCGGGGCGACGTAGGCGTAGCCGCTGATGATCAGCCCGACCTCGCCGCGGGCCAGCTCGGCCATCATCGCGTCGAGGCGCGGCGTCGAGGCCCCGTCCTCGTCGGCGAGCCCTTCCCACGTCGCCGAGCGGACGAAGCGGTTGGCGAGCGTCAGGCCGTTGATCGTGATCGGGTCGAAAGGAGAGGCCACGGGAATTCCTCCGGGCGCCGGCGCCGCGCGTCTTCGCTCCGCCGAGAAGCTACTCCGTCCGCGCGGTCGCGGCACCGTCCCGCGCGGTCGCGGCACTGCTCCGCGCGGTGGAGGCACTGCCCCGCGCGGTCGCGGCACTGCTCCGCGCGGCGCGGCGTCGTCGGACGGCGCCGCGCCGCGCGGGCGTTCAGCGGTACGACTCCTCGAGGATCCGCAGCACGTCGGCGTCCGACAGCGGCGCCGGGTCGAGCGCGAAGAGGCCGCCCATCGTCGCGCGGGCGTTCTTCGCCAGCGCCGGCAGCTCGTCCGCGGCGACGCCGTAGTCGGACATCTTCAGGTCGGCCACGCCGCAGGCCCGCTGCAACGCGACGAGCGCGTCCACGAAGTCCGCGGGCTTCGCGGCGTCGGCCTTCCCCAGCGCCCTGGCCATCGTCGCGAGGCGCGCGTCGCAGGCCCCGCTCGCGGCGAAGTGGGCGTAGTAGGCGCGGCTGACCATGATCAGCCCCGCGCCGTGCGGCAGTTCGGGATGGAAGGCGCTCATCGCGTGCTCGATCGAGTGCTCCGAGGTGCAGCAGGAGAGCGTCTCGACGAAGCCGGAGAGGGTGTTCGCCAAGGCGACGTTCCCGCGCGCCTCGACGTCGCTTCCGTCGGCCACCGCGCGGGGCAGGAACTTCCCGATCAGCTCGATCGCCTTGAGGGCGTGGAGGTCGCTCATCGGATTGGCGAGCTTGTTGACGTACCCCTCCGTGCTGTGGAACAGGGCGTCGAACCCCTGGTACGCGGTGAGGCGCGGCGGCACCGTGAGCATCAGCTCCGGATCGACGATCGAGAGCGCGGGGAAGGCGCCGTCGCCGCCGAAGCCGATCTTCTCCCGCGTCTCCTCGTTCGTCGTCACCGTCCACGGGTCGGCCTCGGTCCCCGTCCCGGCGGTCGTGGTGATCGCCACGATCGGCAGCGGCGCGTTCGCCAGCGGCTTTCCCTTCCCCGTGCCGCCGGAGACGTAGTCCCAGTAGTCGCCGTCGTTCCGCGCCATCACGGCGATCGCCTTCGCCGCGTCGATGCTGCTCCCGCCGCCGAGGCCGACCACGAAGTCGCACCCCAGCTCGCGGGCGAGCGCGGCGCCCT
>JAJFTU010000251.1 GCA_021372775.1 bacterium
GCGCGGACCAGCGGCCCCTGCTTGGCGTACTCGCGCAGGTAGACCGCGGCGAGCGCGCCGAGCGGGCTGACGACGAAGGTCATCAGGAAGACCATCATCACCGTGCCGAACAGCGCGGGGAAGACGCCGCCCTCGGTGTTCGACTCGCGCGGCTCCCCGGCCACGAACTCCCGGAGCCGCGAGCCGTAGAGCCGCAGCTTGCCGCCGAACGTGAGAACGTTGGGCCGGACGAGACGGACGACGTTCGCGACCGGCATCTCCTTCGTCGCGCCCCCCTCCGCCTCGAGGACCAGCGTCTCCTTGTTCAGCTCGACCCGCTGCGCGGCGAGCCGCTCGGCCAGCCGGTCGTACTCGCCCTTGCGCGCGGCGACCTGCGCGTCGATTTCCCGCAGCCGGCGATCCCGCTCCGCGGGGGCGAGGCGCGCCAGGGCGGGGGCGCGCCGGGAGAGGTTCAGCCGCTCGATCTCGGCGTTGATCGCGCCGACCGGCCCGCGCTCGAGCGAGCGCAGTTCGGCCGCGGCGCGCTTCTTCTCCCGCCAAAGGGCGGGGAAGGCGGCGAGGACCGCGTTCTGCCCTTCGGCGATCGTCTCGTCGCCGCGCCGCAGCGCGGAGAGGCGCCCGTAGAACGGCCCCCACTCGCTCCGTTCGAGCAGCACGGCGTCCGCGGGCCGCGTGCGGGAGACGATCTGGTCCTCGTCGATCCAGACGAAGTCGGCGCCGTCGAAGTCGCGGTCGCCGCGCTTGATCTGGACGCGGAAGCGCGTCTTCTCGCCGGGAATCGCCTCGCGCGCCACCGCCTCGCCGAGCGTGGCCGTGCCGTCCTTGAGCGCGAACCGCTCCACCGGACGCGGCCAGAAGTAGCCCAGCCCCTCTTCGGCGAGCAGGCCGAGCAGCCCCGCGACCAGCAGCAGGCAGAGGCCGAGCGCGCCGGCGGAGAGGGCCGTGAGGTCGCGCCCCAGGCGGTCGCGGCGGCGCGCCGCCCGACGTTCCTTGTCCATCGTTCCGCTCATAGGTTCGAGAAGCGGTTGCGCAGCCGCTGGCGCACCAACTCGGCGGCGGTGTTGACCGCGAAGGTGAGGGCGAAGAGGAGCAGCCCGGCGAGGAAGAGCGTGCGGTAGAGCGTGCCGCCGAGCGGCGCCTCGGGGACTTCCACCGCGATGTTGGCGGAGAGGGTGCGGAAGCCGTTGAACGGCGAGAGCGACATGATCGGCGTGTTCCCGGTCGCCATCAGCACGATCATCGTCTCCCCGACCGCGCGGCCGAAGCCGATCATGATCGCGGAGAAGATGCCGGGGCTGGCCGAGGGGAGGACGACCTTCGTCACCGTCTGCCAGCGGCTGGCGCCGAGGGCGAGCGATCCGGCGACGAGCCCCTTCGGCACGTTGGAGAACGCCTCCTCGGCGACGGAGAAGATGATCGGGATCACCGCGAACCCCATCGCGAGGCCGACGACGACGGCGTTCCGCTGGTCGTACGTCGCGCCGAAGGTCGAGAGCAGCCAGCCGGGGAAGCGGCCGCCGAAGAAGAGCCGCTCGACCGCGGGGCCGAGCTCGACCGAGCACCAGACCCCCGCGGCGAGGAAGAAGACGGCGACGAGCGCCTCGGTTCCCGAGGGAAGCCGGCGCCGCGCCTCCGCGGGCAGCCGATCGTAGAGCCGCCCCGCGGCGACGGCGGCGAGCGGCACGAAGAGGAACATCAGCAGCGCGCCGGAGAAGCCCGACTCGAGCCGCGGCGCGAGCCAGAGCCCGGCGAGGAAGCCGAGGACGACGCTCGGCAGCGCGGCCATGATCTCCACCACCGGCTTGACGTACTTCTTGATCCTGTGGTGCATGAACTGCGAGGCGTACATCGCGCCGAGGACGCCGATCGGGACGGCGAGGATCAGCGAGTAGAACGTTCCCTTGAGCGTGCCGAAGAGGAGCGGCGTCAGGCTGAGCTTCGGCTCGAAGTCGTCGGCGCCGGAGGAGGACTGCCAGACGTAGTCCGGCTTGTCGTATCCCTCGTACCAGACCTTGCCGAAGAGCGCCTTGAAGCCGACCTCGGGATGCGGGTTGTCCACGGCGTAGTCGGCGGCGCGTCCGCCGCCGGCGACGAAGAGGCCGTCCGACTTCGGCGCGAAGGCGAGCGACCGCGGCGCGGGGATCGCGGCCTGGCCGGTCCAGAGCGTCCGCTCCGAGGTCGAGTGGAACAGCCCCAGACCGCCCGCGGCGTCGAGGGCGAAGAAGCCGTGCTGCCGCGGCGAAGCGGCGATCGCGCGCACCGCGGCGCGCCGCTTGGGGAAGCGGTGGATTTCGACGAGGCGCGGGGCGCCGTCGTCGCCGCGCGCCGTCTGCCAGACCGTGAGCGCGCCGTCCGCCTGCCCGACGACGATTGCGCGGTCGCCGAGGAGCGGCGCGAGCGCGGTGATCGGCGCTTCCGAGACGCGCGCCTCGAGCGGCCGCGCGGCCGCGGCGATCGGCGCGTTCGAGACGCGCGACTCGATCGGCGGCGCGGCCGCGGTTTCCGGCGCGGCCGTCTGGGCGGGGCCCGACGCGTCGGCGGGGGTCGCCGTGAAGTCGCCGAGCGCGTAGCAGCGGAGCGTGCCGTCGTCGCCGCCGACGAAGAGGCGCTTGCCGTCCCCCGCGAGCGCGAGGGCGGCGACGCGCCCCGGCGCGCCGAGGTCGAGCCGCGCTTCCGCGGCCGACGATTCGCCGGTGATTTCGTTCTTCTCGACCGCCCGGCGCAGAACGACCAGATGGCCGTCCGCAAGCATCGCGGCCGCCGTCGCGCCGCCGTCGTCGGCCAGCGCGCCGGCGACGAGCGCGGCGGGGCGGCGGCTCGGATCGATTTCAAGCAACGCTTCGGCGGCGATCGCGGGGGCCGACGCTCCCTGCGGCGCCGTTCGCCAAACGAGGCGCGCGAGGAACGCGCGGCCGTCGCTCGTGGCGGCGACGAAGCCGGGGCCGCCGGAGAGGCTCGTCGTCGCGACGAGCGCCGCGCCGGCGTTCTTCGCCGCGGTCGGCGCGATCTCGCGCGACGGGCCGCCCGCCCAGTCGAACGCGCGCAGCGTGCCGTCGGCGGCGAGGAAGGCCGCCGCGTCGCGCTTCTCGTCGGCGACGAGCGGACCGTCGCCCAGCGCCGCGTCGGCGCGCGAAACGTCGGGCACGACGCGGGCGCCGCGGACCAGCGGCGCCGTTTCGACGAGGATGAAGACCAAGATCCCCATGACGCCGGCGATGATCGCCAGTCCGCCCGCGGCGACCGCGGCCCGGCCGAAGCGGTCGGCGAGCCGCCGGCGCCGCGAGGTGGCGGCGGGCTGCGTGGTCGGGGCTTGATCGGAGTGGCTCATCGCGAGGCCTTGAAAAAGAGGCGGGCGGGACCGCGGGCCGCGCGGCCCGCCCGCGCCGTGTGGAGGAGGAGGACTAGTTGAGCTTGGCCAGTTCTTCGGCGGCCATCGTCGCGGGGAGCGGCAGGTAGCCGTCCTTGACGACGACCCCTTGGCCGGCCTTGGAGAGGACGAAGGTCATGAACTCCTTGACCAGCGGGTCGAGCCCCTTGCCGGGGGCCTTGTTGACGTAGACGTAGAGCTTGCGGGCCAGCGGGTACTTGCCGCTGTAGACGTTCGCCGGCTCGTCGGTCACCGCCGCCTCGCCGTCCTTTCGGGCGAGCGGGACGGCGCGGACGCCGGAGGTCTTGTAGCCGATGCCGCTGTAGCCGATGCCGAAGCGGTCGGCGGTCACGCCCTGCACGACGGCCGCGGAGCCGGGCTGCTCCTTCACCGTGTCCTTGTAGTCCCCCTTGCAGAGCGCGTGCTCCTTGAAGTAGCCGTAGGTGCCGGAGGCGGAGTTGCGGCCGTAGAGGCTGATCGGCTTGTCGGCCCACGCGCCGGTCAGGCCGAGCTCGCTCCAGCGGGCGATCTCCTTCGGCGCGCCGCAGGCGCGGCCCTTGGAGAAGACCGCGTCCACCTGGGCCATCGTGAGCTGCGTGATCGGGTTGTCCTTGTTGACGTAGACGGCCAGGCCGTCGATCGCCACGGCGATCTTGGTCGGCTTGTAGCCGAACTTCTTTTCGAACTCGTCGATCTCGCCCGCCTTCATCTCGCGGCTCATCGGGCCGAGCTGCGCGGCGCCGGCGATCAGCGCCGGCGGGGCGGTCGAGGAGCCTTTCCCCTCGATCTGCGGCTTGACGTTCGGGTAGAGCTTGACGAACTCTTCCGCCCACATCGTCATCACGTTGTTGAGCGTGTCGGAACCGACGGAGCTGATCGAGCCGGAGACGCCGGCGACCTTCTTGTAGGCGGGGATCTTCGGATCCACCTTGACCGCCTGGGCGAAGGCCGGAACGGCCAGGCCCAGGGCGGCGGCGGCGACGACCGCGTGACGGAAGCTCATCTGCGTTCACCCTCCATGCGGACGGCGTCCTTCGTGGATCGGTCCGCACCGTGAGGGTCCGCCCGCGCTGCGACGGCGGTTGGTCACGCCTGCGACGAACGTGTGACGACCGCGTCCGGGGCGGCCGCGGACAAAAGAAGGGCGGGCGGCCCGCCGCGCGGACCGCCCGCCCGAAGCCCCTGCCGGGGGGTCAGAAGTTGAAGAGGGTGTAGACGCCGATCTCGCTGTACTTGACCTGCGACGCGGGGTTGTAGGAGTTGGCGGTGTAGTTGCCGGCGTTGTAGGCGACGTAGTCGGTCGTCGTGCCGAGCGTCGAGGAGTTGTCCACCTTCCCGCCCTTGTAGACGATCGCGCCGCTGATCGTCTTCGAGAACTTCCGCTGGACGCCGATGTTGTAGTAGACGTCCTTGACGTCGGGGAAGAGGTCCTTGTGCGGCTTCACCGAATCGACCCGGCCGAAGATCATGTACTCGGGGGTGAACTCGTAGCGCGCCCAGGCGGCGTAGCCGTCGGTCTTGTCCTCGAGCACCGTCGTCACGTTGTTCCAGTTCTTCGCGCTGAACCACTGGCCGCAGATCCCGAACTTGCTGGTGGAGTAGCTGGCCAGCAGATTGATGCGCGTGGCGGTGTTGAGCGCCGGCGAGGATCCGGTCGTCGTCTGCGGCTCGGTGTCGAGGCCGCGCTTGCCGCTGTACCCGCCGATCGCGACGTTGAACCCCTTGACCGGCGTGAAGCCGAGGCGGCCTTCGAAGTCCACCCGCTTGCTGCGGGTCGTGTCCGAGAAGCCGCGGCCGTTGGTCGCCGAGAGCGCGTAGTTGACGACGCCGCCCGCCGCCTTGCCGAGGAAGTGGAAGCCCCAGTCGGCCGAGTAGCCGATGCCGGCGCGGTCGTTCGACGGAACCTCGACGTAGCGGAGGTTCCACATGTTCTCTTCTTCGTAGCCGATCCAGGGGAGCGTCGCCGCGCCGAGGCGGAAGACCGCGGCGTCGTTGACCTTGTACTGGACGTAGGCGTTCTTCACGAAGACGTCGTACCGCTTGTTGTCGCCGCCGCTGCAGCCCACGCCGGCGCCGGTGCACTTGACGATGTTCCCCTTGTCGCCGATGTCGAGCGTGATCGCGGCCGACCAGTTGCCGTCGAAGGTGTCGGTGGCGCCGAGATAGAACCGCTTGACGTCTACCCCGGTTCCGCTGTCGGTGGTCTTGATGCCGGTGGCGTCGTCCTTGACCGACTTGTAGGTCGCGTCGGCGAAGACGCGGCCCCAGATGACGACTCCGGGCTTCGTTTCCTGCGCCGTCGCCTGGCCCGCCAACGCGGCGCCGCAGGCCAGCGCGGCCACGAGGAACTTGGTGTACGTGCGCATCGCTTTCTCCATCTCGAAAGGGGGTGCGGCCGTCGAGGGCTGTCCCTCCGGCGTCGCAGCACCACGCGGCAATCTAAGCTAATACGGGTGACGCCGCGGTTACGCCCGTATGAAGTGTGGGTGAATGGGGAGAAGAACGGGATTCAGGCGCGGAAACGATAGCCGATTCCGACGAGCGTCTCGATGCGCGCCGCTTCCGGACCCAATTTCCGGCGCAGCCGCCGGACGTGCGTGTCCACCGTGCGGCTGTCCACTCCCTCCGAGTAGCCCCAAACCTCGGTGAGCAGGGTGTCCCGCGTCTGGACGCGGTCCGCGCGGGCCATCAGGAAATGGAGCAGCCGAAACTCCGTGGCGGTCAGCGGGACTTCTTCCCCGCCGATCTCCAGCCGGAAGGCGTCGGGCACGAGGCGGATCGTGCCCGCGACGAGGATCGGGGCGGAGGCCTCGTCGCTCGGCTGCCCGCGGCGGAGCACGGCGCGGACCCGGAGCACGACCTCGCGCGGATTGAACGGCTTGGGGATGTAGTCGTCGGCGCCGAGTTCGAGCCCGACGATCCGGTCGGTCTCGTCGCCGCGCGCGGTGAGCATGATCACCGGAACGGCGGCCGTCTTTTGGTCGCGCTTGAGGAGCCGGCAGAGTTCGAGACCGTCGAGCCCCGGGAGCATCAGGTCGAGGAGAAGAAGGTCCGGCGGGCGTCTGCGGATCGCCGTCAGCGCGGTGTCTCCGCGGCCGTGGACCTCGACGTCGAACCCTTCGCGCTGCAGGTTGTAGCGCAGCACGTCGGCGATGTCGGCGTCGTCCTCGACCAGCGCGATCCGTCGCTCTTCCATTGCGCGCCCTCCGCGCTCCGCGGCGAACGATAGCAAATCCGCGGACGCAAGTCTGCCGCACTGCGCGCGTCGGCGCGCCCCCCGCGGCGCGTTGTCACTGGATCGTCACGTTTCCGGGCCCCGCGGGCCGCCGTGCTATCCTCGGCTTCTTCGTGGAGGCGAGCGGGGGTGGGTCGGCTGCGGGCGGTGATCGGTCTCGAGGTTCACGCCCAACTCCGGACGCGGACGAAGCTCTTCTGCGCCTGTCCGAACGAGCACGGCGGCGAGCCGAACAGCCGCGTCTGCCCGGTCTGCCTCGGCCTTCCCGGCGCGCTTCCGGTCCCGAACCGCGAGGCGGTCCGCCTCGCCGCGCGTTTCGCCCTCGCCGTCGGCGCGGACCTGCGCCGCCGCTCGACGTGGGCTCGCAAAAACTACTTCTACCCCGACCTTCCGAAGGGATACCAGATCAGCCAGTTCGAGCGTCCGCTGGCGCTCGGCGGCGCCGTGCGGGTCGAGCCGGCCGGCGGGCCGGTCGAACACTGGCCGTTGCGCCGGCTGCACGTCGAAGAGGACGCGGGGAAGTCGGTCCACGAGGGGCTCGGCGACGATGTCACCGGCATCGACCTCAACCGCTGCGGCGCCCCTTTGGTCGAGATCGTGAGCGAGGCGCGCGAGGCCGATCCGGAGACGGCGCAGCGGTTCCTCGAACGGCTGCGCGCGGCGCTGCGCGCGACCGGCGTCTCGGCGGCCGACATGGAGAACGGCACGCTCCGCTGCGACGTCAACGTCTCGGTCCACGAGGAGGACGCACCGTGGGGGACGCGGGTCGAGGTGAAGAACCTCAACTCGTTCCGCGCGGTGCGGCGGGCGCTGGCGCACGAGTTCGAGCGGCAGTCGGCGCTGCTCGCGGCGGGCGGGACGGTCGCGCAGGAGACGCGCCTCTGGGACGAGGCGCGCGGCGCGACGCGGCCGATGCGCTCGAAGGAAGAGGACCGCGACTATCGCTACTTCCCCGAGCCCGACCTGCCGGAGCTGGCGATCGACGACGCGCTCTTCGCCGAGGCGGCGGAGGCGATGCCCGAGCCGCCCGACGCGCGGCGGGATCGCTACGCGGCGGAGTTCGGGCTGACCGCGGCCGACGCGGAGCGGCTGGCGCTCGAACCGCCGCTCGCCGACTACTTCGAGCGGGCCGCGGCGGCGTCGGGGCGCCCGCGCGCGGCGGCGAACTGGACGCTGACCGAACTGCTCGGCCGGCTCAACGCCGAGAGGCGCGGCGCCGACGCGTGCCCGCTGCCGCCCGAGCGCCTGGGGGCGATCGTCAGGATGGCGGCCGACGGGACGCTGACCGGACCGGCGGCGAAGGAGGTCTTCGACGCCGCGTGGGACGGCGCCGATCCCGCGGAGGTCGTCGCGGCGCGCGGCCTCGCGGCGCTCGTCGATCCGGCGGCGCTCGAGGCGGCCGCGGCGGCCGCGCTGGCCGCGCACCCGGCGGAGGCGGAGCGCTGCCGCGCCGGGAAGAGCGCGCTCGTCGGCTTCTTCGTCGGCGAAGTGGTGAAGGGACTGCGCGGCGCCTCGCCGCGCGCGGCGCGCGAGGTTCTGGAGCGCCTCTTGGACGGAAGCCGATGATCGTTTTCGACCACGTGACCAAGCGGTACGACGGGCGGCCGGCGGCGTTGTTCGACGTCTCGTTCCGCGTGCGGCCGGGCGAGTTCGTCACCGTGACCGGACCCTCCGGCGCGGGGAAGACGACGCTGCTGCAGATGATGTATCGCGAGATCGTGCCGACGACCGGGACGGTCTCGTTCGAGGGACGCGACCTCGCGCATATCTCGTGGCGGGACATCCCGCACGTGCGGCGGAAGATCGGCGTCGTCTTCCAGGACTTCCGCCTCCTGCCGCGGCGGACGGTCGCCGAGAACATCGGGCTCGTGCTGCGCGCGCTCGGCTGGTCGAACGAGCGGCGGCGCGACCGGACGCGCCGCGTGTTGGAGTGGGTCGGGCTGCAGCGGCGCGCCGACGCCTTCCCGCTCGAGCTCTCCGGCGGCGAGCAGCAGCGGGTGGCGATCGCCCGCGCCCTCGCGCCGGAGCCGCGGCTTCTCCTGGCCGACGAGCCGACCGGCAACCTCGACCTCACCCTCTCGCTGGAGATCCTCGGATTCCTGCGCGAGATCCACGCCCGGGGGACGACGGTGATCCTGGCCACGCACGACGTCGCGCTGATCGAGAAGGCGGGGGTGCGCTCGCTGCACCTCTCCGGCGGCCGCCTCTGGGAAGGCGCCGCGGGGAGGCCGCGATGAGCCGCGTCTGGCGTGGGATCGTCGAGGCGGTGCGCAACGCCTTCGTCGACGTGCTGCGGCGGCCGCTCTTCGCGCTGCTCGCGGTGCTGACGATGGCCGTGGCGGTGACCGTCCTCGCGGGGTTCACGCTTCTCGCCCGCGGGGCGAAGGAGTTCTACGGTCGGCTGGTCGCCGACTCGCCGGTCGAGGTCTATCTCCGCCCGACCGCGGCGCCGGACGACGTCGCCTCGCTCGAGGCGCTGTTGAAGCGCGATCCGACGGTGGAGCGGGTCGAGCGGATCTCGCCCGACCAGGCGCTCGCCGAGTTCGTGAAGCTCTATCCCGACCTGGGCGATGTGCGGCAGTTGCTCGGCGACAACCCGCTGCCGGCCTCGCTGCGCGCGACGGTGCGCAAGGCCGATCCGGCGGCGGTGGCCTCGCTCGTCCGCGCGGCGCGGGCCCATCCGGCGGCGATCTCGGTGCGCTACGACCGGGAATGGATCGAGGGGCTCTCGCGCGTCGGCGAGGGGCTGCGCCTCTTCGCGCTTATCGGCTCGGCGGCGCTGATGTTCGCGGCGCTCGTCACGGTCGGCGCGGTGGTGCGGCTGGCGCTCGACGACAAGCTGGACGAAGTGAAGCTGCTGCGCCTCGTCGGGGCGCCGGCGTCGTTCGTCCTCGCGCCGGTCTTCCTGTCGGGCGGCATTCTCGGCGGGGCCGGGGCGGCGGTCGCGCTCGGCGCGGTCGGCGTCGCGCGCAGCACGGCGGTCGGCTGGGCGGGGGCGACGCCGTTCGGCGTCTTCCTGCGCGCCGCGCTCGGCAGCGAGCTGCCGCTCGGCCCCGGCGCCGCCCTGCTGGCGTTCGGCTTCGCGGCCGGCGCGATCTCGGCCGGGATCGCCGCGGGCCGCGCCGCTCTGCGCTGAGCCGCGGGACGCGCGCTGCGCCGAACCGCGGGGGCCGCGCGGGCGAACAGGCCGCCGGCGCCGACGGGGCGACGCCGTGCGTCTTGATTCGGGCGGCCGACGTCGAGGCGGGCGGGGCGCTCCAGCGAAACGACCATCTCCTCGACTGCGCCGCGCATCCCTTCGGCCCCGATCGAGGGACGGCGGCGTTATGCTGCGCCGAACGCAGGGGCGTGCCGTCGCCGGGGAGGGGGGAACGATGCGTTTGAAGTCGCTTGGTCGATGGGTTGTCGTCGGCGTCGCGCTGGCGTGCGCTTTTGGAACGGTGTTCGCGGAAGCGCCTGCCGCCGACGGTCGGGGAAAGATCGAGGTTCGCGGTCGGGCGCTCGTCGATGGTCGGCCGACGTCGGCCACCGTTGGATGGATGCGCGAGGATCTCCGCTTCATCGTCGACGTCAAGACGGACGACGGAGGGAACTTCGTCGTGCGGTTGCCGCAGGCGGGCCGCTACTCGGCGGTGGTCCTGGCGACGGGGGGAGGCGGATTCGAGCGACAGATCGACGTGCCGGAGAAGGGACTCTCCGCGCTCGAGCTTGCCGCGCCGACCGGCGCGGTCGTCGGCGTCGTGGTCGGTCCCGGCGGCGCGCCGCTCGCGGACGTCTACGTGGCGGCGAAGAGGGCCGACCGCCGCCGGAGCGGCGGCGGGGCGTTTTCCGGACCCGACGGGCGTTTCCGTATCTGCGCCGTGGAGCCTGGCGCCTATCGCTTGGTCGCTTCGAAGGAGGGTCTCGCGTCGGTCGTCGTGCCGCCGATCGAGGTCGGCGCGACGGACGCGACCGCGCCGCCGATCGCGCTCGACGAAGGGAGGACGCTCGCCCTTCGCTTCGTCGATCCCTCGGGCGCCGCCGTCGAGCCGGTCCACGTCGGCGTCTGCAGCGAAGAAGGCGACGACCTCCACCAGAGCGCGACGCGGCGCGCCGACGGCGCGTGGGTCCTTCGCGCGAAGAGCGACGTGCGGCTTCGCGTCTGCGAGCAGAAGGCGGGGGGCGCGGTTCTCGCCGTGCGGCTCGAGGGGGGCGCGACGAGGACGATCGCGCTGCCGGCGCCCGGCGCGATCCGCATCCGCTTCGTCGCCCGCGACGGCAAGGACGCCATCGTTGGCGCCGACGGCGCCGGCGACCCTGTCTTCACGGCCTTCCCCTCGGCCTGCGGGATGGCGGGCAACCGCAAGCTGGGCGGCCCGGTCGCTTCGGGCGGCGAGAGGCTCGTTCAGCCGCTCGCTCCGGGCCGGTACTTGGTCCGGGCGGTCCGAACCGAGGTCCTCGCCTCCCGCGAAGTGGTGGTGCGCTCGGGGGAGACGACGACGGTCGAGCTGCGCGCCGACTGAGACGCGGCGGCGCTTGCCGGATGCCGCGGGGCGCGGTTCCAGCCGACGTGGCTTTGTCGCCGAAGAGTCGAAGAGCATGAGTCCGGTCGCCGGTTCGTCGGCCGGGCCTCGGCGCGGCGCGTCGACCTGCGCACGGTGAAGCCGAGATTGTTGCACGGGGGACGGCCTGCGGACTCAGTAGGCGTTTGCGTCTCGAAGCCGCGCGCGAAAGGACCGGAATCGCCTTCCCGCGGCGTCCGGCGGGGGCCGAGGGCTCTCCGCGCGGAGGGCCCCGGCCGCCGCAACAGTCTCGGCTTCACTGTGGGGAAGGCCCTCGCCCCGTCGGTCGCTCGTCCCCGGCCCGGAGCGCCGGACCAGAGCCGATCCCCCGTTCGGGTTGACCCATCCTCCGCGGAGGGGACGCGTCTTTGGAAAATCGGCGCAAGTAGGGCGAACGTACTTGACAAGTAAGGCGAAAAAATGAGCTAATGGGCGCGTCGAAAAGGGGGAGCCCATGGCCACCGGCGCGATCCCGTCGTCCGACCTGCCCGCCGCGTCCGCGGCGGCGGTCCCGTCCTTTCCGTGCGCGGCGTCCGCCGCGCGCGACGACGGCGGCGGCCCCCGCCCCGCGGCCGGCCGTGCCGCGGCGGTACCACCGCGCTCGAAGGACGCCGCTTCGGACGGCGCGCCCTTTGCCGCCCCCGCGGATCCCGCGGTCCCGGGGGCCATCCTGGAGCCCCGCCCGTCGGACCCGCCGTGGCTGTTCCGGCTGCCGGGGCGGCGTCCGCCGACGGAGCGGGAGGTTCGGCTCCACGAGGCGCACGCGGTCCGGCGCCGCCGGGCCGACGACGTCGGCGTCGCCTGCTGGTCGGACATCGACCGCCTCGCGGCCGAAACGGCGCGGCTCCTCGCCCGCCTCGACCGGCCGCTGGCCCGCGCCGCGGCGCGGGTCCGGGCGGGGCGGCTCTGGGAGGAACGCGGGCGAAGGAACGCCGCCGACTACGCCCGCGAGGACCTCGGCCGCTCGGCGCGCTGGCTGCGGGACCTCGCCGCGGTCGGCGCCGCGGCGGAGCGGATGCCCGCGCTCGGCGCCGCGCTCGCCGGCGACGACGGCGCGCCCCCGCTCGGCCTCTTCGCCGCGCGGCAGGTCGCGCGCGTCGCCGACGAGGCCACGCTCGCGGCCTGGATCGCCGCCGCGCGCCGCCTCTCGACCCGCGCGCTGCGCGACGCCGAGGCCGCCGCGCTCGCCGCGCGGGGCGAGGACGGCGCGGTCCCGCTCCCGCCCGTCGCGGGGCCGGACGACGGCGCGGCGCGGCGCGGCGCGCGGGACGAGGCCGCGGCCTGGGACGACGGCCCCGACGGCGGCGACGACGCGGCGCGCGTCGGCTTCCGCCTCGACGTCCCGCGGGCGGCCCGCGCGGCGTTCGCCGTCGGCGTCGAGCTCCACCGCCGCGTCGAGGGGCGCGACGTCCCGGCGACGGCGTTCGTCGAGGCGCTCTGCGCGGAGAGCGAAGGACGCGCCGGCGCGGCCGACCCCGCCGAGCGCGGCGCGGCCCTCTGCGGCGCGTGGTGGCGCGCGCCGCGCCTCCGCTTCCTCCTCCCCACCGCGGAGGATGAGCGCCGCCTCGAGCGCCGGGCGCGGCACCGCAGGCTCGGCTCGCCCGACGCGCCGCCGACGACCGACGAGGCCGAGGAGGCGCGGTACGCGGCGCGGATCGCCGCGGCGCGCGCGGAGCTGGCCGAGGAGGCGGCGTTCCTCGGGCGCGCCGGCCGCGACGACGCCCGCGCCGCCGCGGACCTCGCCCGGCTCGCGCGCCTCGAGGACGGGCTGCGGCGCGCCCTCGCCGAGTTCCTCGCCGCGCTCAACGAGCGCCGCCGCTGGCGCGCCCACGGCTACGCGGACCTCGGCCACTACGCCGAGGCCCGTCTCGGGCTGTCGCGCCCGACCGCCTTCCGCCTCGTCCTCGCCGCGCGCGCGGCGGAGTGGTCCCCGGCCCTCGCCGAGGCCGACGACCGCGGGGCGCTCCGCTTCTCCAAGCTCGTGCTCTTGGCGGGGATGTTCCTGCGGCGCTTCCCCCCGGAGCCGGCGCAGGAGGAGTGGGTCGCCGCGGCGGAGGGGAAGACCTGCAAGCGGCTGCGCGACGAGCTCGGCGACGTCGCGATGCGCCGCGCCCCGGCGTCCGCCCCGCCGCCGGACGGCGCGTGGCGCGCGCGGCGCCGCGTCGTCGCCGGCGGCGTCCAGGGCGAGATCGTCGGCCTGGCCCGCGAGGCGCTCGAGGAGGACGCGCGCTGGACGACGCTCCGCCTGCGCCTGCCGCGCGAGCTCGCCCGCCGCTTCGCCGCGGCGATCGACCGCGACGCCGCGCTCTTCGGCGTGGCGGCGTTCGGCCCGCCCGCGGGCGA